>JAJQEC010000066.1:0-43678 GCA_021201815.1 Candidatus Azobacteroides sp.
TATTTTAGACAAAGAATGATTCTCATGCAAACGTACGAGGGGAGTACCTTTGACTCTGTCAAAGGGGAGGGGTTAGATAATAACCATCTGGTTCATCCGCCAAAAAAGACAGAACTTAATAAAAACCCGTGATGCACTCTCTTTCACAGCGTTAAAAAATGAATAAAAAATATATTATTCCCATACTACCCAACTTCCTCGTTTATAGATTGTTTTATTACAATGAACAACATGTTCGGTAAGTATTAATTAAATAGGATTAAAAATGAAAAAGCTATATTTTATATTCAGCATGGCAATATGCCTTCTATCTTTTCCGGCTTTAGCCCAAACGGCTCCGTCGGGAACGATCACGTATCAGAAATTTTATGACGATTTATCTCCGTACGGTACCTGGATGAATTATCCGGGAGTCGGGGAAGTATGGCATCCGAGTGTAAGCGGAGATTTCAAACCTTATGCCACAAACGGCTATTGGGAAAATACGGACCAGGGATGGTATTGGGAATCGGATTATGAATGGGGCTGGGCACCTTTCCATTATGGAAACTGGTTTTATGACAGTACCTACGGGTGGTTATGGGAACCCGGTTATGAGTGGTCTCCTGCATGGGTAACCTGGGGAGATACGGACAATTCTTATGCTTGGGCACCATTGGCTCCCGAAGGGATCACACTTTCAGACCGGCATGTACCGCATGATTATTACTGGAATATGGTAGACCGGAAGGATATTTATGACAGGAACCTGAGCAGCAAACTGGCAAATGAGAATCAAATCAGAAATGAGGCGAGTAAGATTACTGTCCGGAATTATGATAACAACCAACACATTTCTCAAAGAAGGAATAATGAACCGTCTGTTTCAGAGGTGGCAAAATACACAAACCAGAATATTCCGACCCGCACTATTCATGAAGTAAACCAACCTGTAAAAATACAGAATAACTATTCTACAAACAGGGATATGACAAATAATAGGATAAACGCGTATAAGCCGGCTGTTCAGACCATGCAACCGACAGAATCCCGCAAAGTAGAATCCACTTACAGGAATATTATGCAGGATAATAACAGATGGCCTACTACCAATCATCAGACACAAACAGAAAATGTCCGTAATCTGCCAGTAAGAGAAAATACCGGAGTACGCACTACTCCTACCATTCATCAGACAAATATCTACGAAAACCGCACGATAAGAGAATCCGGAAACCACAGATAAATAAAAATCCGGACAAAACAGATTTGAAAGTAAAAAAGGATTGGTGTTCGACCGGTCCTTTTTTTATTTCCGTATGTTAAATTCCGCATTTTCGTCTACTTTTTTCCGGAATGTCTTTTATTCGTTTTACTTTTGCGAAAAATCCCGATATATGAGATGAAACGCATTTTTACTATTCTATATATTATATTACCCTTGTATACTTATTCTCAGGTAGACAGTAGTTATATCAGTAGTTACCCTCAGAAATTAACCATACGACCCTATTTTGCCTATAATTTATTTGGCATGAATTCCGAAACACCGGATGGTGATAAATCCTATTATCCCAACAATGCCCCTATTTATGGGATAGGTATTTCTGTTAATAATACCATCATAAATTTCGGATACGGATACGGAGCCGAATTTATGGTTGACAAAGAATATGGAAAAACAAAATCCGTTGATTTCCAGATTCACAATTATGGCCGAAGGGTTACATTCGATATTTTTTACCAGAAATATGAAGGATTCTATAGTGATGACCAGAAAGAAATAGAGCTGTATCCTGATCTGAAAATTAACCAGTACGGGTTTCACGGACAATATGTGTTTAATTACAAACGATTTTCCTACCAGGCAGCATTTACCCAGAATGAAAAGCAATTGAAATCTGCCGGAAGCCTGTTAGCCGGTGTAGGTATCTACCAGACCGAGATCCTCTCGGACAGTTCTTTTCTCTATAACGGAGAACATTCGTTTTCTAATTTTCAATTCGGAGTCAGTGCCGGATATGCCTATACATGGGTATTGGGAAAGTACTGGACAATAAATGTTTCGGGAACAGTCGGGATTAACTTCGGGAGTGAAAAGATGAGTACTTTCGGGAAACAACAACTGGAGGTTTATCCGACCGTATTTCCCCGGCTTTCCGCCGGATATAGCAGGACACACTGGGCATTGAGTTTTACATATGTCGGAAATATAACTATTCCTTCCCTCTCGGATGAATCTTCTATCAGTCTATTGTCGGGGGGAATAGAATTTGCCTATATCAGGCGGTTCGATAAAATTCCGTTCATTAACCGTTAAAAATATCCTATTCGTCTACCAATACACTCTCTTCGTCTATTAATTATAACTCCGGCATGAGATCCCTCTACTTTCGTGGAGTAATTATAATTAAAACGAGCAGATGAAAAAGAAAATCAAAACATTCCTCTTTATGTTTCTATCCGGCAGCATGTTTCCCTTGTGTATTTTTTCTCAGGAGCAAATCACTCAAACCGTCCGTGGGATTGTTACAGACGCAGATACAGGCGCGCCCTTATCATTCATTACAGTAGCCATACCGGGTATACCGGAAGCAGGAAATATAACAGATGAATCCGGAAATTTTGTTATCCGAAATGTCCCGGTCGGACGGCATTCTTTTCAGGCATCTTCCATCGGGTATCATTCCAATCTGATAGCTGAAGTGCTGGTCACTTCTTCAAAAGAGGTATTTTTGGAAATACCGTTAAAAGAAAATGCCAATGACTTGTCTGAAGTGGTTGTAAGTGCATATTCGAAAGATGATATTCCCATCAATAAGATGACACTGGTAGGTGGCCGCATGCTGAGTGTGGAGCAGGCAAGCCGTTATGCCGGAGGATTAGACGATCCGGCCCGGTTTGTTACGGCATTTGCCGGGGTAGCTTCTTCCGGGTCGAGCAATGGAATCTCTATTCACGGGAATGCGCCGCATTTACTCCAATGGAGACTGGAAGACATTGAAATCCCGAATCCGAACCATTTTGCTGATATTACTTCATTAGGGGGAGGAATATTATCTTCTTTGAGCAATAAAGTACTGGGTAATTCCGATTTCCTTATTGCTGCCTTTCCGTCCGAATACGGGAATGCCGTATCCGGCGTATTTGATATGCGGTTGCGAAACGGCAACAGCCAGGAATACGAACACACCGCACAGGTCGGTATCCTTGGGTTGGAATTTGCTTCGGAAGGACCGATCAGTAAGAAAAACAATTCGTCGTACATAGCCAGTGTACGGGCTTCAACAACCGGGTTGATGAGTAAAGTGTTTGATATGGACCTGGGTGGGACATTCGATTATTATGATGTTAATTTTAAACTTAACTTTCCAACCCGGAAGGCCGGTACGTTTTCTTTCTGGGGAACCGGTTTTTATGATAAATATAAAACGGAGAGGGAAGATCCATCCAAGTGGGAATATTTTTACGACCGTTCGGAAGCAACAGACGATCAGTATATGGCTGCTACAGGGATGACCCACCGGTTATTCCTGAATGATAATACGTCTTTGAAAACGACACTGGCTTATACATATTCCCAATTTGATGCCACCCAGCACATGCTCGATTTTAATAATGTTTCCAGTTTGTATGCTACCCTCTACAACCGTACGCAAAACATGGTTGCCTCTACTTCATTCAATAAAAAATACAGTTCCCGTTTTACCAATAAAACCGGATTCACCTTTCAGCACATGGCCTATAAAATGGACCTGATGAAAGCGCCATATGAAGCCCTGCCATTGGAAAGCATCTCACAGGGTGAGGGCAATACAAATCTGATCTCGGGATATACCAGTTCTTCTTTTGATGTCAATAATAGAATTACATTTAATTTCGGGATAAACAGCCAATGGCTGACACTCAATGATAAATGGACACTGGAACCTCGTGCTTCTGTTAAATGGAAGGCAAGCGGCAGATCGTCCTGGGGATTGGCATACGGATTGCACAGCCGGATGGAAAAGATAGATGTGTATTTTGTGAAAACACCGGCTACAGGAAATAGGAATGATGTGAATAAAGAGCTGGATTTTACGAAAGCGCACCATGTGATGTTATCTTATAATTTCAGGGTATCGGATGATATAAATATCCGGGTTGAACCTTATTTTCAGTACCTTTACGATGTGCCTGTCATTGCCGACAGCTCGTATTCCGTGTTGAACAGGAATGATTTTTTTGTAGAGGATGCACTGGTCAATAGGGGAAAGGGAAGAAATATCGGGATTGATCTTACATTTGAGAAATACCTGAGCAAAGGATATTATTACATGGCTACGGCTACCTTGTTTGACTCCCGTTACCGGGGTGGTGACGGAAAGTGGTATAATACCAGGTTCAACAGGAAGTATGTCCTGAACCTGTTAGGTGGAAAAGAATGGGTAACCGGAAAAAACAGGAATAAGATATGGAGTGTTAACCTACGGGGTGTTTTACAAGGCGGCGACCGGTATTCCCCTGTTGATACGGAAGCAACGCTGGCCGATCCGGATAAGCTGGTGCGTTATAATGAAGATGCAGCGTATTCTAAACAATTCGGTCCGTCTTTCACCTTCCATTATACAGTCAGTTATAAGATTAACCTGAAAGGAAAGTCGCATGAATTTGCCATAAAAGTACTGGATCCCGGAAAAGAATACTACGGACATAGTTACAATTATAAAACCGGCCGTATAGATGAAGACCGGGAAAACGGAGGAATAAGCAATATCAGTTATAAATTTGAGTTTTAAAAAGATGAATAATAAGCAACAGCTATCCTTTTTTTATGATTTCCTTATTAGTCCGCGATACCGGGTTGTAAGACATCTGTTGCTTATTGTTACCTTATTTATTATATCTGCCAATCAGACAAGAACTATATTTACCGCCTATAAGATAATTGATTATAAAGTAGTTTTCGTTTTAACAGCTAACATGCTGGCTTTTCTTTTAACGATCTACATTAACTTATATGTATTAATACCCAGGTACCTTTTTACCGGTAAATATTTTAATTATGCAGGAGGATTTGTCCTTTCTGTGGTTTTCCTTATCGGATTAATTAACCTGATCGAATACGGCACGTATAAGCTTCTTCATGTCCCGGAAAGTGAATGGGGGATATTTGTTTCCTGGCATTCTTTATTATTAGAATTTATTTTTAATTTTTCATTGCTTCTTATATGTATTTCCGGCGGAGCGGCAACTTCTTTACTCAGACAGTGGCTTATCGAGAACCAACATATTTCCCGGCTTAAAAATAATTACCTGAAATCGGAAATCGAAGAGTTAAAAGAACGGATCTCTCCGGAATTCCTGTTTAATTCATTGCATAAAGCCGGAGAAATTTCTGCTTCACAGGATCCGGAGAGCGCTTCTTCCATCTTGGTTAAACTCAGTAAGATTCTCCGATACCAATTGTATGATTGTTCCAGAGAAACCGCTTTTCTCCATTCGGAAATTGCCTTCCTGGAGAATTTCCTGAATTTATATCAACTATTACAACCTGATTTTGAATATAGGATACAAATAGAAGGCAACGTAAAGAACACATTTGTTCATCCGCTTATTTTTCTCCCGCTGGTGCAATTGCTGATCGAAAGAAATAAGGAAAAAATAAAACTGGATATCCGGTTCGTTGTGCAGAGAAATACCATTAGCTTTACCGCTTCATTGCAGGGGGAAAAACTCAGGGAAGATATAGAAATAGCCGATTTGCAGGATATACATCGCCGGATGAAGTTTTTATATAAGAATTCGTATTACCTGAGTGCAACTCAGAAGAAAATCGAACTACAGGTAACTCATAAAGAATATGATAATTAGTCATAATAAAACAGCAGCTTTATTTATTGATAAGAATTACCGGATTTACCGGCATATGATTCTTATCTTCCTACTCTTATGTATGACCCTCAGTTTTGTATGGTATATTCCATCGACTGAAGTTCCTGTATATTATAAAATGATTGGATGGGGGATCTATTTCGTTCTTTTTACCGGAAGTAGTTATCATTTCATCTACCGGGTTGTTCCGGCCTTATTAAAAGGGAAGATTGCTACATATGTTAGTATGATAAGTATGTATACTATTTTTCTTATCGCAGGAGTAATTTCCGTTCAATATCTTATAATGAAAATGGATACGGAATATATGAATACTGTCAACATTCTGCTAATAATAGTAAATATAGCTGCTTTTATATTTATTATGTGTTTCTTGTTTTTAGGAATTACTGCGTTATTACTGGTAAAAGAACGAATGCATTCCGACATGAAAAAAGCAGAATTAGAATCCTCTATATTGCAATCTGAACTCAAGCTGTTAAAAAATCAGGTTAATCCGCATTTCCTTTTCAATATGCTTAATAATGCCAATATGCTCTTAAAAAAAGATCATAGGCAGGCTTCGAAAGTATTGTTTAAACTGGAAGATTTGTTGCGTTATCAGATAAATGATAATAAAAAAGAAAAAGTGAATCTCGGGGATGAAATAACTTTTATCGGAGATTACTTGAACCTTGAAAAGATAAGAAGGGATAATTTCGATTATTCCATTCAGGAAACCGGTTATTGTAAGTATCTGGAATTACCGCCTTTCCTGTTTATTGTTTTCGTGGAAAATGCAGTGAAACACAATGCGGACAATGAAAACCGGTCATACGTTTATCTTACATTCAGATATATGGACAACAAACTGGAATTTACCTGCAAAAATTCCAAGCCCACCTGTTTCCAGCAAAAGAATAATATCGGAGGATTAGGGTTAGGCAATATTCGGAGAAGGCTTCAACTCCTCTATCCGGGAAAACACCAGCTAACAATAAATGATGAAGAATTAAAATACACCGTTAAATTAAGTATTGAACTATGAACTGTATTATTATAGATGACGAACCATTAGCACGTGAAGCAGTGGAATTATTGATCAGGGAAGATAAAAGACTTACGATTACCGGTACATTCGGTAATACCCGGTCTGCATCTGTTTTTTTAAGTGCAAACATGGTAGACCTTATTTTTCTGGATATACAGATGCCCGGGGTAAACGGTATTGATTTTGCTAAAACGATTCCCCGCAATACGCTGGTAATTTTCACGACTGCTTTTTCCGAATATGCCTTAGACAGCTATGAAGTGGATGCATTGGATTATCTGGTAAAACCTATTGAGTATGATCGTTTCTGGAAATCGGTAGATAAAGCTTTTTCCTACCACACATTGCTTATAAACGAAGAAAAAGAACGCATTGAAGATATAATGGATGATTTCTTTTTCGTAAAATCGGAACGGAAATACCTGAAGATTAATTACAATGATATTTTGTTTGTGGAAGCACTAAAGGATTACGTGGTCATTCACCTTTGTGACAAAAAGATTATCACTAAAATGTATCTTAAAACGATTCAGGATTTATTGCCCGAGACGATCTTTTTCCGCATCAACAGGTCGTATATTGTTAATCTGAAATATATTGATTCGTTTGATAACAATGATGTGTTCACCCGGAACAACGAAATTGCTATCGGGAATGGTTTCCGGGATGCTTTTTTCCGTATCTTTTCCTCAAAAAAGATATAAAAGAACAAATTTTCACGGCAATACATTCATTCAGACCGGTGCATCTTTCCATTTTTAGGAAAATATGAACATTTTTACCGCAAGGTTGACTATCCTTAATTTAAAATGAATACTGAAATTTGTACCCCAAAAACTAAGAGTATTAATAAATTTGTTTTTCTTTGTTCCCGAACGGATGCATAGTCAATTCATATCCGGAGAAATATAAATATATCATACGAATATATTTTATCTTTTACATTCTTATTTTCAGGTAAAATTATTGCATTATCTTGTTATGATTAAGAGAACAGGTACAGGATTTTTATTTCTTGTTTTTTTCTTTTGTAGTTTGTCATGGGTCCAAAGCCAGGAGTTATTTCTGGGAGACAGTCTTTATAATGAAATAAATGGTCATGGAGAACAAATTCCTTATTACAAAAGACATCAGATAGAAATAAAGGAAGCAGATGTAATAAGGGCCACTGATAAACTTCCGGCTTTCGGAATATTCAGGGATAATTTTATTGTAACCGGGATTTCCCTGAATCATCCTATCAAAAGGAATACAGCGGATGCATTGTTCCAGATCAGTATCCGGCACCGGGCAACAAAAAGCCACCTTCCGTTCAATTCCTTTTTGTTTATTACTTATACCCAAAAATCATTCTGGAATATTTATGAAGAATCAATGCCGTTCTATGATACGAATTATAATCCGGGAATCGGGGTTGGGAAATATCTTATCCACAATAATATATTAAGAGGAGCAGCTTTTATACAAATAGAACATGAATCCAATGGAAGGGACGAACTAGATTCCCGGAGCTGGAATATGATCAGCTTTTCCTCCAAGTATTTCTTCAATCCGTATATAAATTTCGGTCTGAGAGCATGGATTCCTATCGTAGACGGAGGAAACAACCGGAATCTTGTAAGTTATAAAGGCTTAGGAACTATTTCCATAGACTGTATGACTACCGACAGAAAATGGTGGATAACCGGCGAACTCAATCCGAGAAAAGGCTGGGGAAATATAAATACCATGGTGACGGCTGGTTTTAAAGCTTCGAGAAATTCCAATCAATACTTCTATGCCCGTTTTTACAACGGCAAAGGAGATTGTCTGCTGGACTATGATAAATATAAAATAAATATCCAGTTCGGTTTATGTATAAAAGGAGAATTCGGAAGTATCTTCTGATTTTTATCAAAACAGAAGATTTTATCCTTTCATCCGGTATTCCAAAGGGGTCTTATCCGTATGTTTTTTAAAAAACCGACCGAAATAGGAAGCATTCGGAAAATTCAGTTCTTCGGAAACCTGTAAAATCGTATAATCAGTGGTTTTTAACAATACCTTTGCACTTAATATAATTGCCTCATCAATCCATTTATTTACAGATTTACCGGTTACCCTTTTGAGAAGGGCTGAAAGATATTTGGAGGTGATGCATAACTCATTTGCATAAAAACTTACCGTGCGGTGAAGCCGGTGATTTTCTTTTAACAGGAATAAAAACTTTTCCACCATTTTCTCACTCCGGGTAGACACCTTATTCTCTTTTTCCTCTCTATCCTCATGATACAACGCGACTATTTCCATCAGCAAAGAATACACCAGGCTTTTCACAATGGCATCCGTATAAGCATGTCTTTTTTTACGGATATTTTTTATAATAAAGGAATGATAATCGAGCAATATATTTTTTTCTTCACCGGACAACTTCAATACCAGAGACGCTGAAATTCGCCGTACAACATCAATCCCTTTGGTTTTAAACATATCCACAAAAAAGTCCGCAGAGAAAGCCATGATCTCCAGGTAAAAATCTTCCGAATATTGCAGTATTTCTACCAACTGATCGGGAAAAATAAAAATGATGCTGTTTTCTTCTATGTTATATTCTTTAAAATTTATCTTTATCGTCGCTTTCCCTTTCAGGCAAATTCCATGAATACATCCGTTAAAAGCAAAAGGGTAAAGCAGGGAAACAAGAGAATAAAAACTTCCCGTATCGGATAATACAAAATTTTCGATCCTGTATTTCGATACATTCGAAAGATCCTCCATGGTCAATTGTTTTATTTTCCTTGATAGCATAGATAACCTCTGTAATTAGATCAGAAAATGTTTATAAATTCGAATAAACAAAAAAGCATACAAAGGTAAAAAACATCCTGTGATATAAAAGTATATAAAGGGGATTCCATGTTCCGCTCTTTCTTCCTGCTTTTTATAAGAAAAAGCAACGAATAGGAAACTAAATAATTTATCAGTAAAAACAAATGAAATACCGATGATTAGTAATTTAACTACTATATATACCAGGCTTCAGATCGGTCACGCACAAATGCCTTACTATCCCCGACAAAGGATGAATAGTAAAAAGCGTAAAGGTTTCCGGCAAACCTGTCAAGATCATCTCTACATTTCATTAAAAAATAACCATATATATCGAATATTCCTTTTTGAACAGTTCTGAGGAAAAAAAGACGACTCTTATTAACTCAAAATACCTGATATTTGTCGCTGCTAAAACGAGGTTTCTCTGTCTGGGGTATAGTTTCTTTCATTTCCACATAAGCAAGTTTATAATAACCAAATTTATTTTATGAATGAATTGGAAATAAAAGACAGGCAATTTATCCATCTAGATCAGTTAATATGGGGTGTCACAAAACTCTTATATAGAAAGAAAAAAAGTCTGTTGCATGAATTTGATCTGACCTGTCTTCAATTTGATATTTTAGCCACATTGTTTTACCTGGCGCAAAAAAATGAGGAAATAATTCAGGTTGAGCTGGCTGAAAAAGCACAAATTAATCCCATGACCACTTCAAAAGTAGTAAGGGAATTGCAAAAAAGAAATCTGATAAGGAGAAACCGGGGAGCGGTAAACACACGTACGGTCACGGTAGAATTAACCGAAGACGGAAAAAATTTATATTCCCTGGCAAACTCGAAAATAGAAAAAATGATCATACAGGTAGGTGTATCAACAGACAGACCACAGACTGTTTTCCCTACAACTCCTGATGATGATGGAAAAATTAAACGCATCCGATTTTTAAAATGAAATAACCTGACCTACCTTTTTCTCCTGAAATAAAAGCAAACAGGATTTGTAAAGAAATTAACAGCAATTTTTTATATAGAACGTGTTTTTTACAAAATAATTAAATAACCCCTAAAAACGAGGAAAATTATGAAAATTAATAAACAGTATTTATTTTTATTGGTCTTGCTGTGCCCATTCTTTTTAGTAAGTTGCAGTGACGATGACGATGATAATGGAAATAAAGCCGGTGATCTTTCCAAAGCATACAGTGGTGATAACCTGAATGCTACCTTAAACGGAGAAGCCATTTCCGGTAAAACGATCACTTTTCAAACAAATGATCTTCAGACTGCAACTGTTACGTTGTCTTCTTTTTTCCCGGGAGAAAATGAAATCACTGTCAGCAATGTTCAGGTAACAGAAAGCAATTCCGGCAATTATAATTTTACAGGAACCGACCACAATTCGTTCCGTGAAATCGATATTACAGGAACTGTAGGAAATAACAACCTGGTTATAAATGTCGGTTATAAAATTATTTCAGATCTGTCAGGAACATGGGTTCCGGCAACCGAAGGGCCTGTCACATTAAGAATTGTTGCCGCAGAAACTGCGACCATCAATCTTCATGGTATAGTACCAGATACTTATATTATACCACTTGCCGATTTCCCTCCTATATTTCAGGAATTAGGAACATCTATTTTTAGTTTCCTTGTTAACATGGAAATAGAGATGAAAGAAGACGGGCAGCTTATTGCACGTTGGAATCCGGGTCCGCTTGCCAATTTCCAGGCAGGACAATCCAAAGATGGAATGGTACAGTATAATCCGATGGCTAATCGGGTAATAATAGATCTGGCATGGGATCAGCTATTAGCCAATATGGATCTTAGCTCCATGGGTGGATTAGGTGGAGGTTCTATCTCCATTTCTGAAATTCTTGCGCTAATTGAGACCCTTGCCCAGGGGATTCAGATACCTGTTGAATTTAACGGAACCGATAATGTACAAGCTGTAATCACAAAAGAGTTCCTTGCGCCTTATCTGGATTTATTATCGCCCCTGTTAGGTAGTTCACTCAGCAATATGGACTTAGGAGCTGCAGCAGGTATGGGAATTAATAATGAAAATCTTCCGGCATTTGCTGAAGAATTTTTCAAAGCAATCAAAGAAAGCGACGAATTTGACATTCAAATCAATCTTCAAAGAAAAAATTAATAACAAAGAAAAGAAGGGCTGAATGCTTCAGCCCTCTCTCTTGTTCTTGTATCCATTTATATTAACCTATACTTATAAAAAAATGAAGAAGTTAATAGGATTGTTTTTTCTATCCTTATCTTTCGGCATTATCCATGCCCAGAAGGTAACCGGGTATGTGTACGATGCCGAAACCTATGAGCCGTTGCCGGGAGTAAGTGTAATTTATTCTTATAAAGACGCAACAAGAGAGGTAATCACTGATCTGAACGGGTTTTACGATATTGAGGTACCGGCCGATGCAGTAACGGTATCCTTCAGTTATCTGGGATATGAACAGGAAGATTGCAGACTGATCATATCCGGACAGAAAACGAAAAACCAGAATATCTACCTGAAAACAGATGCGAAGATCCTGGATGAAGTAGTAGTAAGTGCCGGAAGGTATGAACAGAAATTAAATGATATCACAGTTTCCATGGAATTGCTGAAACCCCGGGATATTGAAAAACAAAGTCCGACAGACCTGCGGGGAGTACTGGGTACTATTCCGGGAGTGGATATTACGGACAAACAACCTTCTATCCGTAGTGGAAGCGGCTGGACGTATGGTGTAGGAAGCCGGAGCCTGATTATGGTAGATGGAATGTCTGTGCTTACTCCGGGTGTAGGAGAAATCAACTGGAATATCATCCCCATGGAAAATATCCAGCAGGTAGAAGTTATCAAAGGTGCTTCTTCTGTATTATATGGTTCCTCGGCATTAAACGGATTAATCAATGTCCGCACCAACCGACCCGGCCTTGATCCCGAGACACGTATCAGTACTTATGTGGGAATATACGGTGAACCGGACAATGAAGAATACCGGTGGTGGGACAAAGGATTCTGGGAAGAAGGGAAATATGAAGTAAAATCCTTATTCCGCAACAGCCTGTTTTATGGAATCCGGAATCCGATGTATAACGGAATAGATTTCTCCCACTCCCGCCGGATAGGTGATTTTGACGTTTCCGGAGCGGTCAATATATTTACAGATGAAGGGTATCGAAAAGGAGGATATAACAAACGGATGCGTGCCGGAGGAAACCTAACTTACCACGACCCGAATGTCGATGACCTTAACTACGGGTTTACATTCAACTCCCTGACGAATGATTACGGTGACTTTTTTATCTGGAGATCCCCTTCCAGTCCGTATGAAAGTTCTGCTATTGCAAATATGGGAAGGCAGCATAATATGTTGTATGTGGATCCGTTCCTGAACTATTATAACCTGGAAAAGAATACCACCCATAAATTCAAAAGCAGGTTTTTCTACAAAACGGACGATATCTACCGGACCTCACGGGACAATAACCTGGTAGAGATTCTCCAGAACATGGGAATAGACGGAAATACGATCAGTGATATTGCCGGACTGGTAGAAAACCCGTCCCAATTACTGACGGATTTGTTACCACCTCTATTGAATAACGATCTGAATGGATTGGTAAACGGAGTAGTAAATATCGCCAATACCTATCTGCCCAATGCCAGTCAGGAAGATTATGTAGACCTGATAGGCTGGGTGATGAACAACTCTATCCCTACCAGCCTGAATGATCTGCCCCAATGGGCGCTCGGAATATTTAACCCGGTACAGACACCGACTGAACTCAGTAAGACGTATTCGTATTACCTGGATTACCAGTTTAGCAAACAATTCAGCGATGAATCCGTTCTGACTACCGGTGTTACGTATGAACATATTACTACTGACTCACAGGTAACCGGGAAACATGTAAGTGATAATGCCGCGCTATTCGGACAATATGACCGGAAATTCTTCGACCGGCTGAACTTATCCCTGGGAATGCGCTTTGAATATTACCGGGTAGATTCCCATAAAAGGGAAGCGGAAACAAATGTATTCGGACTGGATGTACCGGTAAAACCGGTTCTAAGGGCAGGATTAAATTACCAGTTGGCTGATTATACGTTCTTACGGGCTTCCTTCGGTCAAGGTTACCGTTACCCTTCTATGACAGAGAAATTTGTAGTGAAAGATATCGGTGGTATAGGGGCGTATCCTAATTTCGACCTGAAACCCGAACAGGGATATAATATTGAAGTAGGTGCCAAACAAGGATATAAAGTGGGTCCGTTTATGGGATTCCTCGATATTGCCGGATTTTATACCTATTATAAGAATATGATCGAATTCAATTTCGGTGTTGTGAATCCGGATCTGTACGGGTACCCTTTTATTACTAATTTCCAGGAAGTAATAGATATGGTCTTCACAGGACGGATGC
Source organism: Candidatus Azobacteroides sp. (assembly GCA_021201815.1). Taxonomy (GTDB): domain Bacteria; phylum Bacteroidota; class Bacteroidia; order Bacteroidales; family WRGA01; genus WRGA01. The sequence continues at coordinate 14,126 of JAJQEC010000066.1, forward strand.
CGGGTATCGGAGTGAAATTCTCTAACGTGAGCCGGGCTCGTATCTACGGAGTAGATTTATCCATAAGCGGGATGTGCGATATCCTGCCCCAAATGAAGTTAATCTATAACATGGGTTATACATTTACCGAACCTATTGATGTGGATGCGGATAAAATCAATGCGGAAGAAGAAGCCAATACGGATGCACTGGCCTTTAAAACCAAATCCAATACTTCAAAATACCTGAAATACCGGCAAAAGCATAGTGTAAAGGGAACTTTTGACCTGCAGTGGAAACGGTTCAGTGTTGGGACGAACATGAGCTGGAAAAGTAAAACACTGGCTGTGGATTACCTGATGCTGGATGAACGCCAGAAACTGCAACCGGACATCATGGACTATGTACGCTCTCTTTTATTCGGAGACCTGCATAATTATTGGCTGAGTAAGAATAAAGGGTATTATCTTATGGATTTGCGTTTTGGTCTCCAGGTAAGCAAAAACGTGTATTTCCAGTACACAATCAATAACCTGCTTAATAAGGAATATTCCCCACGTCCGATGGATGTAGCCGCACCGCAGACGCATGTGGTAAAAATGAATATCCTGTTTTAAATTTTACCTATCTATCCCTTATGATAAGATCAGAAGATGAATCTTATGATAGGGGATATTTTATGTTTTCTCCTTACCTGCAAATCCGTTATCCCTTTTTATTGTCCGGATAACAAATTTCTCAACGTCCGGATAATATTCCTTTTTATCATTTACATAAAATGGACATAAATTTTTATATTTGCATCTTCAGGGAAACAACCTTTGAATAAGAATATTAATCCATAAAAACACAATCTATTTAAAAAGGATGAATACAATTCTGTTTATTACTGAGTATACCTTATATAAATTGTTTCCATTTATTACTCCGGAAATTTATCTGCCTTAAAGGTCAAGCGTATGATAAGTGTAATAAAAAAAACAGCCATTTTTATCTGCTTTTTTATCAGCTCCCTGATATACGGAGAAGGATGTTTCGCCACTATTATGCGTACTCCTCCTTATCTGCAAACCCCTACGGATACAAGTATGATTGTCCGCTGGGTAACCTCCGTAAATTGCCGGGGATATGTAGAATATGCAGAAACCAGGGAAGATATTCTCAATGGAAATGCAAAAAAAATATATATGTTCCGGGAAGATGGCATGGGAATAGGAAATACAACTATCCATAGAATTGTCTTGCAGACCCTGATGCCTGAGACAACTTATTATTACCGGGTAGGATCAGAACCGGTACTGGCATACGGGCCCCATGATAAAGATAAAAAATTCGGTCCGGCGGAAGAAACGGAGATTTACTCCTTTAAAACATTTGTCCCTCCTGCTTTATCCCGTAATTATAAAATATTATTCTTCAACGATTTTCATTATGAATTAAGTGATGAGGTAAGAAGGTTACTGACACCTGATCCTGCGAATTATGACCTTGCCATTTTTAACGGGGATTTTTTTACGGATCCGTCAACGGAAGATGAAATTATAACCTGGATAAATACCTACTCTATTTTTGCTCACAGCCATGAAATTCCTTGTATATATGTCCGTGGTAACCATGAAGTCAAAGGGGCCGCTGCCCATTTGCTTAAAAAATACGTAGAATATGTTGATGCGGGCAGAAGCTACGGAGCGATAAATATGGGCGACATGCGCCTGATCTTTCTGGATGTAGGAGAAGACATGCTGGATGCAAACACGCGGCATGCCGGACTGGCTGCCTATGAGCCCTACCGGAGAAAACAAAAGGAATTTCTGGAAAAAGAATTAAACAGCACCGAATTTATGCTTGCAGCAAAAAGAATACTGATCCATCATGCTCCTTTTTCCTTGGTCAGAGAGATCAACAGGGAGTTGCCATCATAGGAGGAGACATGGTAAGCGCACAATGCCGGACTTTTTGGCAGGATGTCCTGAATAAAACCTATCATGATAAAAAAATAGATCTCTCCCTGTCCGGTCATATGCATACACATAGTTTCCATGAGCCGGGAAGTGGGACCAATGAATATCCTGTATGTGTAGCAGGAGGATATACCCCATCGTCATTCATGATGCCGGAAATTGAAAGGGAAACAGGGACAGATATCATTCATTTAAGGGTATATGATATCAATAAGAATATTGTTTTATTTAAATCTTACTAACATCCCTTCTCCGGAATTAATTCGAGACCTGATTTATTTATATATGAAAAATAGAAAGTCCTTTATCTGCCTGATCATTTTATTTGTACTACATATTCCCTTTTATGGGGAAATACGGGCACAACAGACCGCAGTCATGCCGGACGAATGTTCTATCATGCAGACTATTCCTTACCTGCAATCACCTACGGAAACAAGTATGATTGTAAGATGGATAACCAAACTCCCCTGCCGGGGCTCTGTGGAATTTGCCTCCGACATGGAGACGGTTAAAAACGGCAGAGGGAAAAAAGTATATATGTTCGATGAAGGAACAGGAATAGGAATGACACAAATCCATAGGGTAAAGTTGGAAAACCTGGAAAGTGGGAAAATATATTTTTACAGGATATGCTCTCAACCACCAAGTAAATATGAGGGAAACGAAAAAATATTTAATGCACCGACCGAACAAAGTTATTCGGAAATATATACTTTTAAAACAGTTACGGATTCGGGTAATGATCAGGATTTTTCCATTTTACTTTTTAATGACATACAGAACCGGATTCATTTTTCTTTGTTTGAAACAACATTTAAACCAATAATTGATCAAACTCATTATGATCTGGTTATATTTAACGGAGACCATTTTAATGAGCTGGAGAAAAAAGAAGATCTGATTTACTGGCTCAACCAATATGCTTATTTTGTCAATGCCAGTTCTGTTCCTGTCATTTTTGTAAGAGGGGAACAGGATCTCAGAGGCAGTATAGCTCATCTGATAAAGGAATATATAGAATATGTAAAAGACGGAGAAAGTTACGGAGCAATAAATATCGGGAATACCAGGCTTTTATTTCTGGATGCCGGAGAAGATAAACCGGACCATGATCCGGACTATTCGGGTCTGGCTGATTATGATACGTATCGTTTCAGACAGCAAACCTTTCTGGATACGGAATTAAACAGTCCGGAGTTTAAAAATGCGTCAAAGAGAGTCTTACTTCATCATATCCCTCTTTTTTATCCTGCCGGAAATCTGCCGCCATTCAATCCAGATTTCGATTTCTGGGCAGCAAGGCTTAATCAGGCAGATATCGATATTGCTCTAAATGGTCATATAGACTATCATTATGCGGATAAAAACACCTGTGAATATGGTGGCCTGCACAATAACTATCCGATATTTTCCGGAAGTTTATCTATGGGAATACTTAATAAAATAGGAAACAATATAATACTAACGACTTACAAAACGGACGGCTCCAGCCATACGTATGTCATCGATTAACTTTAAATGTAACTCACTATCAGCACCAATAAAAATGATGCTTTATGAAAAAAATAATTTTGATACGGATCTTCTTTTCTCTGACGACAGCAGGTTTTTTACATGCACAAAGTACGACACTTTGTGGGGACTACATTTTTAATGGAAATGTCGACATTGGCACTACGCTTCTGACAAATAAACTGTTTGTAGACGAGGAAGCAGTAGTGAGCCAATCTCTGAAACTGACAAATTCCTTATCTTCCGGAACAGAACCGCTTAATCCGGACACCTATCTGCGCCTGATGTTTTCGGAATCAAATTCCTATATCGATTATGGTGGAAATCTCCGTTTCCGGTCAAATGGGAACTCTGATCCTATTGTTACTTTTACTCCGGATGGAAATATAGGAATCGGAACCACAAATCCGACAAGTAAATTATGCATAAACGGAGAAACCGTAATAAACGAGTCTCTGAAAGTAACAAATTCTTTATTATTCGGAACAGATCCGCTTAATCCGGCAAAACGCCTTAAATTAATGTTTACAGGTACAGATTCGCATATAGATTACGGAGGAAAACTTTATTACCATTCCAATGATATTACGAAACCGGTAATGGTAGTCGATACAGACGGAAATATAGGCATCGGAATAACAGATCCTCAGAATAAATTAGATGTAAACGGAGTGATACGGGCAAAAGAATTAAGAGCAGAAGCTTCCAATTGGGCTGATTTTGTGTTTGATGAAAACTATCGATTGCCGGATTTAAAAGAAGTGGAAACACATATAAAAACCCACAGGCATCTTCCCGGTATACCTTCCGAAGCAGAAATAAAAGAAGAGGGAATAAACATTGTGGAGATGCAGTCAAAATTATTGCAGAAGATTGAGGAAATGACATTGTATATGATCCGGCAACAGGAAACCATTGGACAGCAGCAACAGCATATGGAAGAAATGCAAAAAGAAATCGATCGGTTGAAATCAGAAAATAATGAATAGAATGAAAAGAATGTATGCTGTTCTTTTTCTGCTCTCCGCACTTTTTCCATTGGTTGGTCAGGATAATATATTGATTTTAAACAATCAGAATATTCTATTTGACGCGCATTATTTCGCCAGTATCATACAGGTTGACAATGTCCATATAAGCAATCATGCAGTTGTAAACCTGATAGGAGAAGAGAAGGTCAGTCTTACGAATTTTTCTACCGAAGGAGCAGAACGGGTAGTTATTCAGGCGTCAGGCAACATTTCGTCTGTTTCCTCACCGGAAGTAACGGCCGAGTTAATCGCTTTAAAGGTTTATTCTATTCATGGCATACCCGTTTATTATTCTGAAAAGCAATTTGACCTTAAAGAAATGAATCCGGAAGAAGGAGTTTATATTTTAGAGAAAAGATATAGCAATGGGGAAGTAATAAGAGAGCAGCTCCTGTGGAAAAGATAAAATGATATTTCATCTTAGGTTTAATGCCACATTTATTATTCTATTTTTTTCTATGTTTGGTTCCCAGATTCTGCTCTAATTGCATGTAAGTTTTCTTCATTCAGATTTTAAACACCAGTTCATCATTTATAGATTTATAACCAAATATAAGTAACAATAAATAATTAATACCGAACAGAAGTTGTTTTTCATACAGAATGAATAATAGAAAGAGATGCAATAAAATTTATTCTCATCTTATATACAACAACTTAACACATAAGAATCTATATATAAGCAATGAATAAAATTATTTATATTCATTAAAATAAGAAAATACCCCCTTTAGGGTATTTCCTTATTTCTACAGACCCCTTACTTTTGTTCAAAATTTAACAACAGACGGCAATATGAAATCATCATTACAAAAGGATAGTATATTCCGACCGATTGAAAGGATAGAACAGGTATTATCCGAAACAGTTATTTTAATCACTTCTTCTACTCACCCGGTTCTTTGCATCCTTTCTTCGATGCGAATGTGTTGCTAGTCTGGCAGCATCTCCTTATTAGAAAATAATCTTTTTTATTTCTTTTTATTTTGCCTGAAAATATTTTCAAGCAAAAAGTGTTCGATTGTCATTTTTACAATACAAAAAAAGAACACTTCCTCCTCCGACGGCAATTGGTATTGGAAGTGCTCCCGATAAAATAATATTATCATGACAAATGTAGCGAATTTCTTTAAATTTTTATGTGCTTACAAGTACATTAACAAACGTTTTGTAGTTTTTTCCGGATTATTATTTCCTTTTGTCTTTCTGTATCCTCAAACTGTATTAACCGGAACGGTAACAGAGGAAGGTACTAATGATCCTGTCGCAGGGGCAACTATCATTGAAAAAGGGACAACAAACGGAATTACATCGGACATAGATGGCAATTTCAGGTTAACATTGACACAATCTTTTCCGGTAACAATCATCGTACAATTTCTCGGTTATACGACACAGGAAATAGAAGTGACTTCCGATAGAATTGATATCCTTCTGTCTGAAACGGCTAATGCACTGAATGAAATAGTAGTAGTCGGATACGGTGTACAGAGAAGGAAAGAATTAACCGGGGCTATTTCTACCGTATCTCCTGCCATACTGAGAGCGAACACCAGTCCCAGCATTGACGGATTATTAGCAGGAACAGTAGCCGGACTGAATGTGACACAGGCTTCCGGACAACCCGGAGCCAGCAGCTCGGTCCGTATCCGGGGTGGAAACTCGGTGAATGCCAACAACGATCCGTTATATGTAATAGACGGCTTTATCTATTACCGGGATGCCAGTACTACCAAAACCGGCCTGGGAGGTATTGAAAGCAGTGTCAATCCGCTGGCATCCATCAATCCTTCTGATATCGAATCCATAGAAGTACTGAAAGATGTGTCCGCAACGGCAATTTATGGTTCCCGGGGAGCAAATGGTGTAATCATAGTGACAACTAAAAAAGGGAAAAGAGGAGGAACATTCGTTTCCTACAGAACAACAGTTGGCTGGAGCAGTGCAGCAAAAAAGCTAGACTTGCTGAATGCGTCCGAATGGGCACAGTTTCAGAAAGACTACTTTAACAACAAGGGAAATTATACGGATGAAGAAATAGCAGCTTTAGGAGAAGGATATAACTGGCAGGATGCCGTATTAAGAACCGGAGTGAGTCAGATTCATGAGCTTTCCGTAAGCGGAGGAGATGAAAAGACCAGATACCTTATCTCCGGCAACTATACAGACCAGGATGGAATTATCCTGAACTCGGACTTTAAGCGGTACAACGCACGTATCAATTTTGACAGGGACTTATACAGTAATGTACAGATAGGAGTTTCTTCGACTTTCGGAAAAACGGTGCAAAACAGCTTAACAACAACCGAACCGGTAAATTATAATTCGTCGCCCTTCTCTGCCGGAATTACGAACTCTTTAACGTATGCATTGTTCATGCCACCGGTTGTACCTATCTATAATAGCGACGGCAGTTATAATTATACAAATCCTTATGAATATGCGTATTTCGCAATTGGCAATAAATCCGTAAATCCGGTCTCTGATCTGGAAAACAGTGTCGGGGAAACCATTAATAACTATGTATTGGGAAATATATATACCCGCATTACGATTGCTGACGGTTTGGTAGCAAAAGCAAGTCTCGGAGCGGATATCAGCACAATTACGCAAAACTATTTTGCACCTTCTTATACTGCTCTCGGACTTGCAGAACAAGGCGTCGGCGGTATCGGAACAAAACGTTATGAATCATTGCAAAGTGAATTAACACTTGCTTACACGAAACAATTGAACGATGCCCATTACATTGACCTGCTGGGAGGATATACGTACCAGAGTACGAATATAAACTATGTAAAAACCATTGTTTCTCATTTTACGAATGAATCTCTGAAACATAATAATCTGGCAGACGGGGCAGTTACTTATACTCCTGAATCCGGCACTTCGGATGCCACCTTACATTCCGTTATTGCAAGGGCAAATTATACATTATTACAGAAATACAACCTGACTGCGACATTCCGGGCAGACAATTCCTCCCGCTTTGCAGCAAATCATCGCTGGGGGTATTTCCCATCTATCGGATTATCATGGAATATAAATGAAGAAGAATTTCTGAATAGTAAAAGAAACCTGAGTAATCTCAAATTACGGGTATCTGCCGGAACTGTGGGAAACCAGGAAATAGGCGATTACGAATATGCCCAGAGTTACCAGGCCGGACAGTACAACGGCAGTGCCTCTTATAGTAAAAATAATAATGGAAACAACAACCTGAAATGGGAAACAACAACGCAGTACAATGTGGGGTTAGATGCCGGATTTTTCAATACGAAATTGAATTTTGTTCTTGACCTGTATTCGAAAAAGACATCTGATCTGCTATTATCTGTACCGGTCAGCTCAACAACCGGTGTAACATCCCAACTCGAAAATATCGGAAACGTGACCAATAAAGGGATTGAATTTAGTATAAACGCTATTTTAATAGATAATGGAAATGTTTTCTGGTCATTAAACGGGAATATTGCTCATAATAAAAACAAGATTACCAGCATGGGTAGCACCGAAAGGTTATTACAAGGAACCAATTCGGAACAGATATTGCAGGTAGGATATGCCCTTGGTTCTTTTTACGGGCTGGTATTTGACGGAATCGTCCAGACAGGAGAAGATATTACGGAACTTCCGGCCACTTCATCCGGCCTGATACCCGGAAGCATCAAATTCGTAGATATCAGTGGACCCGACGGAGTACCGGATGGGAAAATAGACCAGTATGATAGGACTGTACTGGGAGACATCCAACCGGATTTTACGTATGGAATTTCTTCTTCATTCCGATACCGGAAATTTGATTTATTTGTCTTATTCCAGGGCTCAAAAGGAAATAAAATATATAACTCTTTACGCCGGGCATTAGAGCATGCCACGGATAGTTATAATGTTTCCCGGGCATTGCTGAACAGTTGGACGCCGGACAATCCGTCCGATACCTATCCGGCGATTACAGGATCACGCCCCTACTCTTTCATTGACAGCCGTTATGTAGAAGATGGTTCTTACCTGAAACTGAAAAACCTGACACTAGGCTATACGGTTTCCCTGCAGAAATATCCTGTCAACCTCAGGCTCTTTGCCACCGCTCAGAACCTGTTTACCATTACCAACTATCAGGGGTATGATCCGGAAGTAGCAACCGGAATGGATATCGGGGCCTATCCTACTGCCCGTACATTTTCCCTGGGACTGGAATTATCATTCTGAAAATACAATCGACATTTAACTAATAATCATTTAAAAATTTGACTTATGAAAAAGAACAGACTATCCGGGGCTTTTATAGCCCTGGCAGCTACGATTTTACTCTTTTCCTGCAACGACAGTAATGATGATAACATCGTCGGCGGAGGAAATGTGGTACAAAGTGATGCCGAAGCGTTAGCCCTTGTGAACGGAGCGTACGGTCCATACCAGACATTAAGCTCTACCTTTACTTCGTTAATCGAGACGCCTACCGACGGAACCATCAGCTATCTGGGAGATGAAGACGGAGATGCTCCGAAAGCAAGCCGGATAGAAATAGATTATACCAATACTTATCCGGTAAAAACATTCAATGCCCTCTATCAGTCTATTGGTATCGTAAATGATGCGATTGAAAAAGTAAACGCTTCGGATGCTGTATCGGAAAGCACAAAAAGACTGGCTACAGCAAGAGCGAAATTTCTACGTGGATTGTTCTATTCCTATCTGGTACAACTATTCGGAGAAATACCTTTATCCCTGCAAACAGATGTAGTGGTAAAAGAACGTTCCTCCATTGATGATGTGTATACGCAGATTGTAAAAGACCTCACAGAAGCCGAAGCTGATCTCCCGGAATATGACAGCAATCCGGTCGTACCTTCCAAAGGAGCTGCCAACTCGCTATTATCCAGGGTATACCTGGCGTGGGGACATAACCCATTGACCCAGGCACAGGTAGAAGCCATTGCAAACAGCAAAACAGATCCTGTTCCTTCGGTAGATAATGGAAAACTGACAAAAGCCATAGAGTATGCCGATAAGGTAATCAACAGCGGAAGATATTCTTTATTATCGAATTTCAGTGACCTTTTCGGATTGGCAAATGAAAGCAGGACACCTGAACATATCTTCACCATCCAGCATGAAGGAGACGGCATTGATGCACAGGGAAACCATCAGTACCATTGTGCCTTTACCTTCCCTTTTAAAGTGGAAAAAGAAACGCACATCCAGCCTTCCCATATATTTGAATTCTGGCCGGACTCAGATCCTCGGAAGGAATTCTCCATCACCACAAAACTGGCAAATCCGGAAGAAGATAATAAAGTATATGAATACCTGCCTCCGGTTACCCTGCCCCGGTATGGAAAAGGAATTGACCGTAGCTATTACAACAGTGTAAACATCACCATCCTGAATAATGATGTAGACCGGATAGAAATAAGGTATGCCGAAGTATTACTCAATAAAGCGGAAGCATTATTCTTTCTGGGAAGGACATCTGAAGCGCTGACACTTATCAATCAAATCCGGGAAAGAGCCTACGGTTCACATTTTGAACATGGAGGCCGTCTTACCACCCTCACAGCAAACGATCTCTATAACGAATGGGAATTTGAATTCGTGTATGAACAAAAACAGTGGCTGAACTTCACCCGATGGAAAACACTCATAAAAAGCATTCAACGCGTACAAGACTTCGAACATTTCGACGAATCTTACAGCACGGTAGGAAATATCGGAAGAGATGGCAGCACGGTAAATGCATTCTTCGTACGGGTACACAAACACCTGCGGGCCAAATATGAAAATGTGACAGGCAAACATTACCGTTTCCCTATTCCGACAGGTACCCAGGGAGAAGACCTGGGAATAGTACCACAGAATCCGGGATATTAATTCTGACTTAGGAAGTAGTCATACATAGAAGAAGACATAGGGAGATGGTATTAATTACCGGATTTCCTCCCTATGTACTTTTTAAAAACCAGACACAGATATGAATATAAAAAAGCCTGTACATTCCATTCTTCCAGTTCTTTTTCTTTTGTGTTCCCTGCCGTTGACAGCACAACAACATATCGGAAAAGAAACGATCCTGACTAAAATTCAGGAAATAGATACTTACATAAGAGAAATAAGAGGATATTTACACGAACACCCGGAAGTATCATCGCAGGAGTTTGAGACAGCCCGTTTCCTTCAGGCAGAGCTTGCTAAGTTGGATATTCCTGTCACAAAAGTTCCGGGAACCGGATTCTATGCGATCCTTGACACTCACAAACCGGGAAAAACCATCGGATTACGCACCGATATAGATGCCTTGCCGATTCAGGAATCTCCGTTCAATCTTAAACAGGACAAAAAATGGACTTCCCGGAATCCGGGTGTTTCCCATGCCTGTGGCCATGACGGACATATGGCAATCCTGCTGGGCACCATAAAAATACTGAACGATTTAAAAGATCACCTGCATGGAAAGGTTATCTTTATATTTGAAGAAGGAGAAGAAACAAATACGGGCATTGACCCGATGGTAGAAGCTTTGAAATCCTTAGAGATTGATGCAATTTACGGCAATCATTTATATTCGGCATTAGAGACCGGAAAAATTTTCATCCGAGAAGGTGCCATCATGGCCGGCACAGGTACGGTTGCATTCAATGTAACAGGGAAAGGAGGACATGGTTCCCGTCCGGATTTATCCGTTAATCCCGTTTTTGCAGCAGCGAATGTATTAACCGGAATTGCTTCGGCATGGAGCAATCAACTGGACGTTACAAAAACCGTCACACTGGGTATTACTCAGGTACATGGAGGAGAAGCCTACAATGTAATTCCCGATTCTGTGTATATAGGTGGAACCATCCGTTTCTTTGACCTGCAGGAAGCAGAAAAAGCTTTTTCCGTTCTACGGAAGGTAAGCGAATATACAGCCGGGGCACATAACTGTTCCGTAAAATTTCATTCCCGAATGGGAATAAAACTCCATCCGGTTATTAATGATAACGAATTAACCATGTTCACCCGGAATGCCATTCAGGAAATTTATCCTGAAAAGATCGTTTCCGGAGAAGAAAATATCTGGTATACCTCCGAAACATTTGCAAAATACAGGGAACTCGCCCCTACCGTTTTTCTTCTGATAGGAATTAAAAATGAAGAGACAGGTAGTGGAGCAGAACATCATACCAGCCAGTTTGATTTAGACGAAGAGGCCCTTCAATATGGAGTAGGTTCCATGGTGCAGGTAACTGTGCAATACCTGAGTTCGCCTTATTAAGGGAATATAGCATCAGTACCGGATAAAGCGATATTTTTCATAAGCAAATCATAGCAGAAATAATGAGTATGAAAAAACTACTAACCAATACAACCATCCGGCTGATCTTCGCAGTAATCATCGGATTACTTCTGGGACAGTTGGCGGGCGAAGGATTTATCAATGTTGTTCTTCCTGTCAAACATGTATTAGGACAATTGATCTTCTTCCTCATTCCGCTTCTTATCTTAGGGTTTATTACTCCATCTATCACCCGGCTGAAAAAGAATGCTTCGAAATTACTTACCAGGGCATTAATAATAGCTTATCTATCCTGTGTAGGCAGTGCTACCCTAGGGGCAATAGCCGGATACAAAACAGTTTCTTTCTTAGATATTACCCCGGTTACCGAAACAGTGAAAGAAATACCGGAAATGATATTCCGCCTGGATATTCCGCCTGTTATGTCTATCCTCAGTGCATTGGTGTTGGCATTTATGATTGGGATGGCCATTATCTGGCAAAAAGCGGATCGGATAGAAAATGCGTTATATGAGTTTCAGGGACTGGTATTCATCTTAATTAAAAAGATATTAATTCCGATCCTTCCTTTTTTTGTTGCAGCCAATTTCTGTGTACTAGGATATGAAGGTGCACTGGCATCCCGCCTTCCTGTTTTCTTTATTATCCTGCTGGTTACACTGCTTTGCCATATTACCTGGCTGACCGTTTTATATAGTGCAGCAGGGATTTATTCAGGTAAAAATCCCTGGCAGGTACTGAAATATTACGGTCCGGTTATACTTACCGCCTTAGGCAGCCAATCATCGGCAGCCAGCCTGGGAGTAGCCATTGAAGAGACAAAGAAAAGTCCGGTACTAAGGAATGATATCCGCGATTTTGCGATTCCCTTATTCGGGAATATTCACTTTGCCGGTTCTATCCTCGATGTGGTTTTTCTTTCCATAGCAGTTTCCCAATTGCTATATGGCACAGTACCCGGACCGGAAAAAATGATTCTGTTTATTCCCCTATTGGGTATTTTTGCGATTGCGGCACCGGGATTACCCGGAGGGACACTTATTACTTCCCTCGGATTAATACATGCTGTATTAGGAATTGATGAAGCAGGCACCGCGTTAATGATCAGCATTTTTGCTTTGCTGGATAGTTTCGGGACTTCTCACAACATCACAAGTGACGGAGCATTATCGCTTATCCTTAGTTCTTATGCGGATAAACAGTCCCAAAAAGAAAATCAGACATAACTCTCCTTGAATGAAAACAAATAAACCCTTTTACTTTTTTGTACAATAATGCGTCAGATAAAAACAAAATCGTAAAAGAACAAAGGGATATTCCTAAATATGAATATCCCTTATTTATAACTTACAAAGACACAAAGTATGTAAAGAAATCAATTGCATACTGTGTGTCTTTACTATTTATAAAATCGGATTAGGAAATATTCAGGAAGATAAGCTTATTGAAATGAGACCCTTTTCAACCCTGAAAAATATACCGGTCTATAAAGAACCACATTCTGTCTACAAAACTATCCTGTTGGTCATAAATTCAAAAAGACCTCTCCAAAAGCCCTTACATTTGCTTTACAATCAACGAACGAATTAATAAGTAAACAAACAAACAACATGAAAAAGATTATTTTATCCACCGTTATTCTTTGCAGTACATTTTGCATGACAGCTCAAAATACTTCTGCAACAACTTCCTTCGGAGTGAAGGTAAACGGCAACCTGACCAATGTAAAGCTAACAGATATTCCACAGTCCGGGTCGTCTTTCAAACCGGGAGCTTCTGTCAGCGGATTTGCAAAGATAGAATTCAATGAACATTTTGCTTTGCAGCCCGAATTACAGTTGACGTATACAGAAGGCAAAAACAACGTAAATAATGAACGCATCAAGTTCAAATATGCAGGCATTGAAGTACCGGTCTATGCCATCGGACAATTCTCTGCCGGAAGCGGTAAAGTATTTATAGGGGTCGGTCCTCACATAGGATATGGGCTGAGTGTGGATTCAGGAAAAGAAAAACTTCCGGAATCGGCTCCCGATAAGCATAAAATAGATCTTGACCACTGGTATATGGGAGGAAGCAGCATGATCGGATATGAATTCCGGAATAAAATATCCGTCAGTGCCGGGTATCAGATGGGATTTGATCTCAGCAGCAGTGGAAAAAGTTCAACTGTGAAAACACAAACTATTAATCTGGGAATAGGATACAGATTTTAAGAGAATTCATAAAGATTATTCTATAATTTATTCCCTGAAAGGAATTGTCCAGATGCCGGATAATTCCTTTCAGGGGATCTTCTCATATATGAAAAACAAATTTCTTTATTTATCCATTACATAGGATAGGGAATATAAACTTTATAAGAAAAGCTTACGTAACCATTTCCGGACAGGCAAATCATAAAATCTCATTGCCAGATAAGCCACCGTAATGGAAATAATCACTACCAGCAATCCATAAGCCCATGTTTCTCCCAATGTATACTCATTATTGGTCACCCAGGCCATATATACATAGACGATAGGAAAATGAGTAATATAAATAGGATAAGAAATATCTCCGAGGAATTTACATACCCCGGCAGCTTTTTTCCCTTTTACTTTTCCTCCGGCCCCCAGCCAGACAATAAGAGGAAACATGATAAGCAAACAAAAACACTCATACAAGCCATTCATCCATAGATGGTCTGTTCCTCCCAAACGCGGAATAGAAAACAATACAACCAGTAAAACGCTGCAGGATAAAAAAGCATTTTTTGTATAGCGTAACCTACCAATACGGGCTAATAACAATCCCGCCAGAAAAGGGAAAGCCAGTCGTATAAAACCGATCTGTAATTGTGACGGGTCATCGACAGACCATCCACCGATTATATCTCCGTTCGGATTGGTAAGCGCATAATGAATGGTGAAACCGGCTGCCACAATAACAAGAAATCCTAAAATAGCTTTTGACAAACGACGCAATACAAGGGCATACAGAATATTGGCAATGTACTCATAAAACAACGACCAGGCAGGCCCGTTCAACGGATGCATCTCATTCCATCCCCGGATATCCAGCCCTTTACCTACCGGAATCAATGTAAAGCCAATCAGCATTACCAGCAACATTTCCGGAAACGGAACCTCATGGATCCCTCCCCAGCCTAACCCCGGAGAATCCTGAAAATAGAACAAGGCAGCTCCGATCAATGAACCGATAATAATCATCGGCTGAAGGCGGACCAACCGCCGTTTAAAGAAATCTTTCAGGGTCATTTTCCCCCAGCGGTCATCATACGCATATCCGATCACATATCCGGAAAGAAGAAAGAAAAAATCAACCGCCAGATACCCATGATTTATAATTTGTCTGGCATGATCACCACCGGAATAAACTTCCAGCACGTGGAAAAAAACAACAACGACTGCTGCAACTCCCCGCAGGCCATCTAATATTTCATAATGAGGCTTTGACTCAGCCAGATTTGTCAATGGTTTCATTTGGATACTAAAAAATATAATAAATAAATACTTATTAAAAACAAGGACAAAAGTAAAAGAAATCCTGCGATATAAATTGTTGTATATTTTATTTCTTTTGTCTTATATTTGCATTATGCAGAATTTAAAAATAAAAATAAGAATAATTTAAAATATAGTCCTACCCTAGCAGGAAAAGAATCCTTCTTTTTTGACCATGTACATACGAAATGGGATCATCAGATCAGCCTGCATCAGCAGGAAACATGGGAATTATCGTATGTGATAACCGGTAAAGGAGTACGGGTAATCGGGGATATGATGGAACCATTTGCACAGGGAGAAGTTATTATCATTCCACCCCACATTCCCCACTGCTGGTCTTTTGATGAAAACGCATACGATAAAGAAGGAAAAATAGAAAACATTACAATCTCTTTTTCAAATAAACTTCTGGATGGTATCAGTACGCTGTTCCCGGAATTTTCTGAGAGTGTAATCCGGATAAAAAACAACGAAAATGCAGTTTCCTTTTCAGGAGAAACGCTCCTGAAGCTTCAGCAGAGAATGGTATCCATGTCATCAGAAACCCATCCGGAGAGGATATCATCCTTTCTCCAGCTTCTGCATACAATCGCTTTTCCGGAAACCATCCATATCGTCGGACACCCTGTAACAGAAGACCGGAATATACAAAAGATGCAACAGATTTATTTATATGTGATGAATAATTTCCAGCATACGATCACCCTGAGTGAGATTGCCAGGTTTATAGGTATGGAAAAATCTGCTTTCTGTGTATTTTTCAAGAAAATGACACAGACATCTTTCTTTACGTTTTTATTGGAATACCGCATCAATTCCTCCTGCCAGATGCTTGTACAAACCGAGAAGTCTGTTTCTGAAATCTGCCTTGCATCCGGATTCAGAGATGTGCCTTATTACAACCGGGTTTTCAAAAAGATAAAACAAATGTCTCCGGGGCAGTACAGGAAGCTTTATGCCAATGGTCTTTCCTGAAAAGCAAACCTGTATGTATAAGTGAACAGGCTTTGCTCCATATATAAATAGCACATACAAACTAATTAAAACAGGGACAGGAAAAACAACGGACAACTATTTTCCGATATTCCGGATGTACCCTATCCTTTAGCGAATATGTTATCTTCCGGAAGTCAATTTTGTGTGTTAAACATTTATTTTATTAATCACATACATTTACTTTATTCCTACAATTAACCGGAATTCCATATAAAAAAGAAGACGAGAATAAATTCTCGCCGCCTTGTTTGTTTTCACAACGGAATAATCCTTATTGTGATTAGCTTTCAAATATGTAACAAATGTACTATATTTTTTTGTTAAAATGCAACTTTTTATTTATTTTTCAGCACTAAAAAAGATATCCATGAAAAACAATCATGTAGGGTTAGATGTGGGAACAAATTCCATTGGCTGGGCCGTAGTAAAAACAAATGAAGAGGAGAAATTATATGAGATTGCAGGTATGGGAAGCCGTATTATACCCATGGATGCCGGCGAAATAAGTGACTTCGACACAGGAAACCTGGTATCAGCCACAGCAGTAAGAAGAGGATACCGGAGCACCAGACGCCTCCGGGAACGGCACCTGCTCAGAAGAGAGCGCCTGCACCGGATATTGAATATACTGGAGTTCCTTCCTCCTCATTATGCCTCTGAAATTGACTTTGAGAATAGATACGGTCAATTTTTCCCGGATAAAGAACTTAAAATTGCATACATTATACATAAAGAAACCGGCAAATACGAGTTTTATTTTAAACAGGCCTTCTCGGAAATGCTGGCGGATTTTACCCTTCATCACCCTGCGTTAACCAAAGATGGGAAAAAGGTTCCTTATGACTGGACCATCTATTATTTACGCAAAAAAGCGCTGTCCCATAAGATCAGCAAAGAGGAATTAGCATGGCTGATCTTACATTTCAACAAAAAAAGAGGATATTCCGAACAACGCGGAGAAGAAGAGGATTCCGGAAAAATCGAGGAATACCACACCCTTAAAGTAGAAAAAGTAATTGACACACAAGAGAAAAATAAAAAAGGAGAAACCATCTACCGGATCTTGTTTGATAATGGCTGGGAAGAAGAAAGAAGCAGCCGGGTGCTTCCGGACTGGGAAGAAACCCTAAAAGAATATATTGTTACCAGTACCGAAACGAAAAACGGAGAAATAAAACGTTCCTTCCGCATTCCCAAAGAAGACGACTGGAATCTGATAAAAAAGAAAACAGAAAAAGAAATAGAGGATTCCGGAAAAACCACAGGATGTTTTATATATGATACCCTGCTGGCAAACCCGGAGCAGAAAATAAAAGGGAGACTAATACAAACAATTGACAGAAGTAACTACAGAAGTGAATTAAACGCGATCCTGAAAAAACAAGCAGAGTTTCATCCGGAATTAACGGACAACAAACTTTACGAAGCCTGCATTTTTAACCTGTATCCCCATAACGAACAACACAGAAGTACCCTAAAGAAAAGGGATATGATCTACTTACTCATCGACGATATTATCTTCTATCAACGGCCTCTGAAAAGTAACAAGTCTCAGATAGCCGATTGCCAGTATGAGTACAGGGAATATACCCACAACGGAGAACGAAAAAAAGAATACCTGAAATGCGTTCCGAAATCCCATCCTTTATTCGAAGAATTCAGATTATGGCATTTCTTAAAAAAGGTAAGGATAAAGAGGATAGCTGACGAGCAGGATGTAACAACACTGTTTCTTCCCGATGAAGAAAGTTATACAAACCTTTTTGATAAATTAAAAGTAAAAAAAGACATTTCTCAGAAGTCATTCCTTGCGGCAATAAAATCCGCAAAGTTAAAAGATACCGAATATACCTGGAATTATGGAGAACGTACCCAACCGGCTTGCCCCACCCATACCGAATTCCTGAAAAGGCTGAAAGATGCGGGAATCGAGCCCACATTTCTTTCAGGTCCGGTAGAAGAACATCTGTGGCATATTTTATACTCTGTAAGTGATAAAACAGAATTACAGAAAGCATTGAAATCTTTCGCAATCAGATACCACTTCCCGGACACGGATAAGTTTGTGATGGAATTCAGTAAGATAAAGCCTTTTGACAATGGCTATGGCTCTTATTCATATAAAGCCGTTAAAAAACTGCTTCCTTTGATGCGTATCGGTAAATACTGGAAAGAAGAAGCAATTGACACAAACACCAAAACAAGGATTCATAAAATTATCGATGGAGAACCTTGCAATACCATTTCCGACCGGGTACGGGAAAAAGTAAAAAAAGAATTAGGGAGCAAACTAACCCCGGATTCTTTTAAGGGCCTTCCTCATTGGCTGGCATGTTACGTAGTATACGGGCGTCATTCCGAATCCGGTACGACCAACAGATGGGAATTACCGGAAGATATAGATATATTTTTAAAGAACTTCAAACAACATTCCCTCCGGAATCCTATCGTAGAACGGGTGATTACTGAAACCTTACGCGTAGTAAGGGATATATGGAAACAGTACGGAGATATCACTCAAATCCATATTGAACTCGGACGGGAAATGAAAAACCCCAAAGAAAAGCGGATCCGGATAACCCGCCAGAATGCGGAAAATGAAGATACTAACCTTCGTATACGTGCTCTTCTTACCGAATTAAAAAACGAAGGTCTCCAGGTCCGTCCCGAATCGTTATCCCATCAGGAAAAACTGAAAATTTTCGAAGAAGGAGCCCTGGGCTCGGAAAATGTATCGGAGGAAATAGTAAAAATAACCCGTCAGAAAAAACCGACCCAATCGGAAATAACGCGTTACAGGTGCTGGCTGGAACAAGGATACTGCTCCCCTTATACCGGCAAGGTTATCTCGTTGAGCCGTTTATTTACCAGCGATTACGATATAGAGCATATTATTCCGCAAGCTCGTTATTACGACAATTCATTCAGCAATAAAATCATCTGTGAATCGGCCGTCAATAAAGACAAAAGCAATATGCTGGCGTGTGAATATATCAGGAAGAAAGGAGGAAGTAAGATAGAGTTAGGTAATGGAGAAAAAGTATCGATTTTACCATTTGAGGAATATGAAAATCTTGTAAAAAGGAACTTCCGTAACGCTCCTTTTAAGAAAAAGAAGCTGTTAATGGATGAAATTCCGGATAGCTTTATTGAAAGGCAAATGAATGATACCCGTTATATAAGCCGTTATGTAAAAGACTTATTATCCAATATCGTAAGAGAAGAAGGAGAACAGGAAGCCACACCAAAGAATATAATAACAGTAACAGGCGCTATCACTGCAAAGCTGAAAGAAGACTGGGGATTAAACAATGTATGGAACAGGATGATTACCCCACGGTTCGTACGATTGAATGATATAACACAATCCGATGACTTTGGCTATTGGAAGAACAAATATACCTTTAAAATACAGGTTCCGGAAGACTTTCAACGGGGCTTTACCAAAAAGCGCATTGATCACCGCCATCATGCCATGGATGCCCTGGCCATTGCCTGCACAAACTGTTCACATGTCAAGTACCTGAATAACCAGTCTGCCAAATCGGAAAATATAGAAACCCGCAATGAGTTAAAACACAAGCTTTGTGATAAAAACAAACAAAACAAATGGCTGTTTACCAAACCATGGCCGACCTTTACAGAAGATGCGCAAACCGCACTGGAGAATACCCTGATTAGTTTTAAACAAAACCTGCGCATCATCAACAATTCAACCAATAAGTATTACCATTATGAAAATGGAGAAAAACAACTTGTTCGGCAGACAAAAGGACAGAACCGGGCGATCAGAAAACCGTTGCATAAAGAAACTTTTTTCGGGAAAGTAAGCTTGCAATATAAAAAAACCGTTCCCCTTTCCACAGCACTGAATACCTGGGAACAGATTGCAGACAAGTCACTCCGGAGCAAAATCAGGCAACTGATAGCAGACAAGTATGATAAAAAACGAATCATCGCTTATTTTAAAAGCTCTGATTACCGGTATCACAAAAAAGACATATCAAAGGTAGAAGTATATTATTATACAGAAGGAAAAAATGCCCTGGTAGCTACGCGAAAGTCATTGGACAAGGATTTTAACGCTAAGAAAATAGAATCCGTTACGGACAGCGGAATCCGGAAGATATTATCTCGTCACTTAGAGAAATACGACAATAAACCGGAAGAAGCTTTTTCCCCTGATGGCATAGAACAGATGAACAAAAATATTCGTGAACTGAATGAAGGAAAACCCCACAAGCCAATCTTTAAAGTACGGGTATCCGAAGCATTGGGAACTAAGTTTCCTGTCGGTTCCGCCGGGAATAAAAAAACAAAATATGTAGAAGCAGCTCAGGGTACAAACTTATTCTTTGCGATTTATATTTCCGAAGATAAAAAACGTTCCTTTGAAACCATCCCTTTAAATATAGCTATTGAAAATCTGAAACAGGGACTTTCTGTTGCACCGGAAATAAACGGGAAAGGAGACAGGCTCTTATTTATTCTTTCCCCGAATGATCTGGTATACATTCCTACCCAAGACCAGTTAGAACAGGGAAGTATCGATATGAAGGAAGTAGAAAAAAATAAAGACCGGATATATAAAATGGTTTCAGCAACAGGCTATTCATGTTTTTTTATTCCTTATTATGTAGCCTCTTCGATTGTTCCCACAACAGAATTAGGAGCAAATAACAAGTCTGAACGCATGTGGTCCGGAGAAATGATAAAAGAAACCGGTATAAAAATACAAGTGAACAGACTCGGACAGATAATAACCATAAAACCTTAGCCTATGATAAAAAAAACATTGTATTTCGGTAATCCGGCTTATTTAAGCATGGCCAATAAACAACTGATTATAAAATTACCGGAAGTAGAAAAGGCAGATGTTCCCACCTCTTTTAAAGAGCAGGCCAAAACAAGCATCTCTATTGAAGATATAGGTGTCATTATCCTTGACAACAAACGCATCACCCTTACACATGGATTGATGGAAGAGTTATTGGAAAATAACGTGGCCCTGGTTACCTGCGATTCTTCCCAATAATTTATTAAATTACGGATATGCAATATTAAGAGTATAGGACTGATAAGGAGGGTATGGTGTATATCCTCACATAAAGATAAGTATTTGAAAGCTAATCACAACCTGTTTGGCTTACTTCCCCGTTTAATCCGGGTGTATATTCTCAAACAAAGATAAGTGTTTGAAAGATAATCACAACATACATACGATGATTTTCTAAAGGCTTGTAGGTATATATCCTCACACAAAGATAAGTATTTGAAAGCTAATCACAACTAGCTTCCTCCATTTCCTCCCTGGTAACAAGGTGTATATCCTCATACAAATATAAACATTTGAAAGCTAATCACAACCTAAAGCCGAAAAGATACTGAAGAAGTATGGGTGTATATACTCACACAAAGATAATTATTTGAAAGCTAATCACAACCTGGCAATAGTAGAATAATCCTTAAGAGCGGTGTATATCCTCACATAAAGATAAACATTTGAAAGCTAATCACAACTTCGGTGTCTATGATGCAAAGTCCTTTGTAGGTGTATATCCTCACACAAAGATAAACATTTGAAAAATAACCACAACAATATACAAAATCGAGAGGAATATATAAATCACATAACATCCGCCAGACGGTAGGAATCATCCTCCTTACATCCTATAAAAGTATTGTTTTTTAACCGGAAAGTTAAGGGGAATACGCGCTACAGTCGGAAGAAAATCGGTGGCGGAAAAAGATCGCATAGCATAAAGCCTTACAGTAACCGATAAACAATTTGCTGCCATGGAACTATTTTACGAAAAAAAGAGAAACCGGTATCGACACCTTACCAGCAATTGGAATTATTTTAGAAAAAGAAAAACCGGAGGGTATTCCGGTTTTTCTTTGAAAGATATACAATTTTCCGATTTCTAATTCCAATGGTAATTGGTTGATTTATAGTACTGATAAAGAGGGTATGGTGTATATCCTCACACAAAGATAATCATTTGAAAGCTAATCACAACCTCTTAACTGGGGAGGGCGAGGGGTTTAGAGGTGTATATCCTCACACAAATATAATCATTTGAAAGCTAATCACAACAAAGGGACAATCAAGCACATTGTATAAAGGGGTGTATATCCTCACACAAAGATAATCATTTGAAAGCTAATCACAACACTTATACTAATATCTGTCAATTCTTTGGCGGTGTATATCCTCACACAAAGATAAACATTTGAAAGCTAATCACAATAAAATCTCCATTCGCCTTTTCTTGTTCAATGTTGTATATCCTCCCCATAAAGAGAATTATTTGGAAGATAATCACAACATTTCCTCCGCAAGGTCTTTCGGGGTTTCAGTTGTATATCCTCACACAAAGATAATCATTTGAAAGATAATCACAACACAGTAAGCGTATAATTATATATCCACCTTGGTGTATATCCTCACATAAAGATAAACATTTGAAAGATAATCACAATCGGTGACTACGATATATTGTCCGGTGTAGGGGGGTATATCCTCATGCAAATATAAACATTTGAAAGCTAATCACAACAATAAAAATCTGTATGGTTCATATTTTTAGGTGGATATCCTCACACAAAGATAATTATTTGAAAAATAACTCCAACAATTTATCAAATCGAGATGAATATATAAATCACCTAACATCCGCCAGACGGTAGGAATCCTCTTCCTTACATCCTATAAAGGGATTGCTTTTTAACCGGAAAGTCAAGGGGTACTGCGCTACAGTCGGAAGAAACCAGTGACGGAAAAAGATCGCATAGCAGGAAGCGTACCATTGCCAACGTTGCCTTTTACCCACGGTTATAAAAAATAAACCTCTGTAAACCCGACCTGCTTTTTTTCATTTAAAAGTTCCGGCGAACAGGAATTCTGTTTTTTTCACATTCCTTTTCATCTTGTGACGAAACCGGGAGATAAAGCTTCCGGATTTATTAAAAACTTTAAAAATGAATGGGCATTTTAATAAATCTAGTATGTTAATATTATCTTTGCCCGTAGCTGCGACTTCCATAAATATAGTAAAATAAACGGAAAACCTTTCTGAAATCCCATTATACAGGACATCGTATAAAAAAGGATCCGGATAGGAAATAATGACTTCCGGAATATTCCGACAATAAAACAATCGGAGGCAACAGGAAGCATGGCAGGCAACACGAGCGAAATAAATACGAACATAATCTTCATATTCACCGTACGAACATATGTCAAACCAGTTAAATCCGGTCAGGACGAAAGAAAGACATATTATTCTGGATGTATTGAGAGGAATTGCCCTGCTGGGTATCTGCCTTGCCAACTATCCGGAATTTGCATTGTATACCTTCCAGCCCAAAGAAGTAATAGAAGCCATGCCTTCGGCAGGCACAGATACGGTGATTCGTTTTTTCCAGTATTTTCTGATAGATGGGAAATTCTATACGCTATTTTCCTTGTTGTTCGGAATCGGGTTCTCCATTATAATCTCTAGCTACATGGAGAAAAGCAAAAACGGAATGCTGCTTTTTTACCGGAGAATGTTTCTCTTACTATTCATAGGGTTCCTGCACCTGGTATTTCTCTGGGCCGGCGATATTCTTATTCTCTATGCATTCGCCGGACTGTTTCTGCCATTGTTCAGGAATGTATCCAACAAAAAATTAATAGTTTCCGCTGTCATATTATTATTACTTCCTATCGGAATAGATGCCCTCATTGTTTTGTTTGACTGGAACCTGGCAGCACCGGTCATAAAAGCTACCGAATATTTCCATCACATGGTAGGCATTACAGAAGATAACTTCCCGGTGTGGCTGGTAGAAGCACAACATTACCCGGAAGTAATCCAATTTAATTTAGGCGGTTCCTTTATCCGTATGCAGGAATTTATTGAGGGCAACCGGCTATTTAAGGTCCTGGGATTATTTCTATTAGGACTTTGTATCGGGAGAAACAAGTTATATACCAACCTGAATGAAAAGAAGCCGGTATTAAAGAAAGTCTGTTTTTATGGCTTTCTGATTGGAGTTCCGTCTTCCCTGCTCTATGCATGGAATGCCGTAACCGGATATCCTGCCGGAATGGTGGGTACAGCAGTGATATATGCCGTGAGTGTGGTTCCGATGAGCTTCGGGTATATTACCGCAATATGCCTCTGGTATATTAAAAATACGGACCGGAAAATATTCCGCGTAATGGCTGCACCCGGACGCATGGCACTTACCAATTATATCATGCAGTCTGTGTTCGGAATACTTATCTTTTATGGCTTTGGGTTTGCATTAGGAGCAAAACTGGGATTGGGGTATATCGAATGGATTGCTTTCGGTATATTTCTCCTGCAGGTGTTATATAGTTACGTATGGTTACATTATTTCCGGTTCGGTCCGCTGGAATGGGTGTGGCGGATGCTGACATACGGAAAATGGTTAAAATTTAAGAAATAAGTCCGGCAAGACAATGAGAAAGAAGCTAAGTATATTTTTAACGGGATGCCTGCTATTCTCTTCCGCTTTCTGTCAGGAGAAAACAGAGCGGGAAGAGGAAAATAACATAGAAAAAGACCTCTCCTCTTCCACGTCCGGAAAAAACAAAGTCAGACTTGCACTGATTATAGTAGATCCGGCACAACTGGAAAGGTACAATGCATTCCTGAAAGAGGAAATCGAGGCATCCATGAGACTGGAACCCGGAGTACTTGCGTTATATGCCATGTCAGAAAAAGAACATCCGAACCGGATCACGATTCTGGAAATATATGCGGATGAGGAAGCTTATCAAAGCCACATCCAAACTCCCCATTTCATTACATATAAAGAAGGAACAGCGAATATAGTGCAGAGTCTTGAGCTAATCGAAACCATACCGCTTATTCCGGAATTAAAAATAAAAGAATCTATAAAATAAATACAATAAACAAGTAATCCTATGAGCCAGTTAATAAAAGATACTTTTTTTGAAGGAGAAAGACCGTTGTTCGCGACGAACAACCTCAGACTTGAAAATGTCAAATTTTATCCCGGAGAATCGGCGATTAAAGAGTGCAACAATGTAGAAGCTTACAAGTGTGAGTTTATGTGTAAATATCCGTTCTGGCACAATGAAAATGTGCTGATTGAAGAGTGCCTGTTTACCGTGTATAGCCGGGCAGCCATCTGGTATTCACGGGATATACGCATGATCAATACACGGGTAGAAGCTCCTAAAATGTTCCGTGAAATAGACAACTTATACCTGGAAAATGTAAAATTACCCAATGCCGGAGAAACTATGTGGAATTGCCGGGGCATGAAACTTCGCAATGTAGAAGCACGTGGTGGCGATTATATCTTTATGAACGGGACAGACATCGATATTGACGGGTTCTACCTGCAGGGGAATTACTCCTTTCAGGATGCGAAAAACGTAGTGATCCGGAATGCAAAACTTGACAGCAAAGATGCGTTCTGGAAAACAGAAAACGTGACCGTGTACGATTCGGAAATAACCGGGGAATACCTCGGATGGCATTCTAAAAACCTGAAACTGGTAAATTGTAAGATATCAGGCACACAGCCGTTGTGTTACTGCACCAACCTGATTATGGAAAACTGTACCCTGGCTGAAGATTGCGATCTTTGTTTTGAATACAGCACGCTCAATGCTTCTGTAAATGGTCCGGTAGTCAGCATTAAAAATCCGTCAACAGGGTGCATTCAGGCAGACAGTATCGGAGAAATCATTATCGATGAAAACTGCAAGAATCCGGGAACATGCCTTATCGAAACAAAAAAAGAAACCAGTTGCGTATGACACCGTATAATTTTGATGAAATCATCCCCCGCAGAAACACAAATTCTTACAAGTGGGATTCGGATAAAGAAGATGGCATACTGCCCATGTGGGTTGCCGATATGGATTTCCGCACCGCTCCTGCTATTATCGATGCTTTTGTAAAAAGAGCACAGCATGGAATTTTCGGCTATACCAAAGTTCCGCAAGAGTATTATGAAGCAGTCATTAAGTGGTTCGGAAAACGGCATGCTTTCTCCATAAAAAAAGAATGGATATTGTTTACAACAGGAGTTGTTCCTGCCCTTTCGGCTGTTATTAAAGCACTGACAGTACCGGGAGATAAAGTGATGGTGCAAACGCCTGTGTATAACTGTTTTTTTTCTTCTATCCGGAATGACCAGTGTGAAATAGTAACAAACGAACTACTTTACAAAGACGGCACATACCGCATCGATTTTGATGACCTGGAGCAAAAAGCAGCCGATCCGAAGGTGAAGGTGATGTTGCTTTGTAATCCCCACAATCCGGTCGGCAGGGTATGGACAAAAGCAGAATTGGAACGGATCGGTGAAATCTGTCTCCGCCATCATGTGGTGGTCGTATCGGATGAGATTCATTGCGATCTTGTATATCCGGGACATACCCATATCCCTTTTGCTTCCGTCAGGGAAGAATTTCTTCTTCATTCCGTAACCTGTACGGCACCCAGTAAGACCTTTAATCTCGCAGGAATCCAGGTGGCAAATATAATAGCCGCCGATGAAGAAATACGCAGGAAAATTGACAAGGTACTTAATATAAATGAAGTATGTGAAATCAATGCGTTTGCTGTAGAAGCCGTTATTGCAGCATACAATGAAGGAGAAGCGTGGCTGGAAGCATTGAAAAAATACCTGTATGATAATTATAATTGCCTTAAAGAATTTTTCCAATGCTATTTGCCTCATCTATCCGTACTGCCACTAGAGGCAACTTACCTTGTCTGGGTGGATTGTAGAGCATTGCAACGAACCTCTTCCGAAATAGAAAAGATATTGCTGGAAAAGGAAAAACTCCGGATCAACGAAGGCACGATGTACGGTGCGGCAGGAGAAGGATTTATCAGAATCAATATCGCCTGTCCCAAAGCTCTTCTTACCGAAGGGCTGGAAAGAATAAAGAATGCTTTCGGATCATTACATCAAGGATAAGAAGTCATATGAAAATAAAAATTATCATAGCCTATTTCCTTATCTATGTCGTCTGGGGTTCCACTTATTATTTTATTGGAGTTGCACTAAAAGGATTCCCCCCGTTCCTGCTGGGCGCTTTCCGGTTTACGACAGCCGGACTGCTGTTGCTGATCTTCTGCATGTTCCGGGGAGAAAGTGTTTTCAAAAAAAGCCTGATAAAAAAATCTGCCATAAGTGGTATCGTCCTGTTGTTTATAGACATGGCGGTAGTGATGCTGGCACAACAATATGTAAGCAGTAGTTTTGTTGCCATCATCGCTTCTTCCACGGCCCTCTGGATTACAGCCCTGGATGTTCCCAGATGGAAAAAGAACTTCACGACCCCTGCTATCCTGACAGGAATTATTATCGGTTTTTTAGGGGTATCCATGTTATATATCGAACAACTAAACATGGAGCGCAGCATGCACGAACATACCGAATACGGCATTTTCTTACTAATATTCGGCTGCATCTCCTGGTCATTAGGAACACTCTACGCCAAGTATAAATCTTCCAAAGAAGAAGAAGTAGATAACTTTGCCGGCTCTGCGTGGCAGATGCTTTTTGCCAGTGCGATGTTCTGGATATGCTCCCTCATAAGCGGGGATTTAATGAACACAGACTTATCCGCCGTGCCGGATACCTCCTGGTATTCGTTAATATACCTTATCCTATTCGGTTCTATCCTGGCTTATTCGGCCTACGTCTGGTTATTAAAAGTACGTCCTGCCACAGAAGTTGCTACCCATGCGTATGTAAACCCTTTTATAGCGGTAGTGCTGGGAGTCGGTTTAGGACATGAGCATGTAACCTGGGT
The DNA here is from genome assembly GCA_021201815.1 of Candidatus Azobacteroides sp. Taxonomy (GTDB): domain Bacteria; phylum Bacteroidota; class Bacteroidia; order Bacteroidales; family WRGA01; genus WRGA01. The sequence goes on from JAJQEC010000066.1 coordinate 42,214, forward strand.
CCAGATTGCCGGATTGATCGTTATTTTATTAGGCGTAATGATGATCGGGCGGACTTCCGATAAGAAAAAAGAAAAAGAGAAAGGATAGTCCTTTTATCCGGCATCATTCACAGAAATTTAACACAAAGGAAGAGTGAAAATGCATGGAACATCTATTCATATATAAAAAAACCTGGCTGATAAGTTAAATTAATTTCCGGAATCGTAAGAGTAACACCATCAAAGCAGGTATTTTTTAGCATGCTATACACTGCCGGAATACCTTGGTTATTTTTTAATCAACCGCAAAGGCGCAAGGGTCGCAATTAGTTTCTTTGCGAACTTTGCGTCCCTGCGGTTGATTAAAGAGCCGGAATAACAGTAAAAATCACTTATCAGACAGTCCTTTTGTTTCCTTACTATTTTCCTTAATCATAAATGAAAAAAATCCACGTAGCATCCTTATAACCCGGTTCACCATAAGTAGGAGTATATAAAAAGAATTTTACTTTTTGTGTGGGATTAGATCTGAGATATTCCCTTACTTTCATAAGACGCTCAACTCGAGACCATACATTTGATAAAAAATCCTCCTCATTAATTTCTATGCACTTATGAAGATCCGTAAATCCACTTTTAGGGAAAATAAAATCATCTGTCAGGACTTCCTCAAAATCTTCCGCTTCCATCCAGTCTTCCGGATATTTAATTTTCCCCAACCCTGTCCGGACCATCGTTCCAAAAAACAGGTGTTCGTTGATTTCAGGATAAAAGAAGTTTATGTACCCACTATCATCTCCGGGAGCAACATACTCTTTTTCAAGAGTTAATTCATCCACAGGAACCTTAAAAATCAGTTCCGTTCCTCCTTCAAAAGTAGTTGTTGTATAATCCACTTTCAATAAAAGGACCCGGCTTTTGTCCTTGGGGAGAACCGGAGGAACCGATGGTGCGGAGAAGGTAATACTATCAATCTTTTCAATTTTTTCTTTAAAAATAATTTTCCCTTCACTATGGATATACATACTGTCTTCCTGTGAAAAAACCGACAAAGGAAGGGCGGAATAAAACAGCAGCGCTGTCAGGATAAATGTAAAACTTTTCATGTTCATACACTTTTATTTTTTAATGATTTTTCTTATCAGACAGACATTAGCAGTTTCTATTTTAATAAGATAATAACCGGAAGGCAAATCCGTTAAGTTCAACGTCACGGATGAAGAAAGGGAAGAAAATTGCCTGATGATCTTACCATTTATATCATACAACAGGATGCTTGTAATGGCTTCCTGAGCTTCCACTGTTACTTCCTTTTCTACAGGATTGGGAAAAATGAGAACAGAAGTACCTGTTTTATTTTCAGAAATATGATTCGCAGATAAGGGTTGAAAAGATAAATACCGGATATCGGATAAAGAATATTCTTCATTTTCCGTATTCCCTACCACTATGAATTTTCCTGAATTAAAAATTATTTTTTTAATCT
>JAJQEC010000066.1:43688-46247 GCA_021201815.1 Candidatus Azobacteroides sp.
CTCAAATGCCTGTTCCGCAGAATCATTTTTACCGACGAACAACTGACTTTGCGTGTAAGCATAGACCGGGAAGAATAAAAAAACAACCGTACAATAACCGGCGAATATTGCCTTTCTCATTTCTATCAAGTGTTAAGTTCGGATACATCCTTCTGTTTTTATAAACATTATTTTCGATAAGGATAACAAATATAAAAATTAATTACCAACTCCGGGCCCCAATTCATAAAAACAAATGTAATTTCTAATTTTACATGGTTTGATTTGAACAACGGATGGTTTGATTGGCAAACATGCCAGAGAACAAAACCCCTTATCTTTGTTTTATAAAAATAAAAAAGGATGACAAAAACCTCCGGGCTGGATAAATTAAAAGAAACAGATAATCAAAAGAAGAACTATCAGGAAAGTGACTATCATCTTTTTAAGAATCGGAAGAGCATATATGAACACGGTTTGCTTACCGGAAGAATATAAAAACAACAGGGAAAAGAACGGGATAATTTTTTCTCTTAATAAATAAATGAATGATACAAAACATATAAAAGCAAGAAGATATGAAAAGTGTAATTTTAAATAATGGGGTTGAAATGCCCATTTTAGGTTTTGGTGTCTATCAGATACCGGATTTTGATGAATGTAAAAGATGTGTCCTGGACGCACTGGAAACGGGTTACCGGTCTATCGATACCGCAGCCGTATACGGAAACGAAGAAGCTGTCGGGGCAGCGATTAAAGAAAGTGGAATCCCCAGGGAAGAACTTTTTATTACGACAAAATTATGGATCAGCGATGCCGGATATGAAAATACAAAAAAAGCGTTTGATACATCTATGAAAAAGCTGGGGCTGGATTATCTCGATCTCTATCTTATCCACCAGCCATTTAACGATGTATATGGCTCATGGCGTGCCATGGAAGCGTTATATAAAGAAGGCCGTATCCGCGCAATCGGGGTATCGAACTTCTATCCTGACAGGATACTGGACCTGATTCTCTACAATGAAGTGGTTCCGGCCGTTAATCAGATTGAAACGCATCCTTTCCATCAGCAGACAGAAACACAACAATTCCTAAAGGAAAACGGAGTGCAGATTGAATCCTGGGGACCTTTTGCGGAAGGGAAAAAGGATTTATTTAAAAACCAGACCCTGCAATCTATTGGCAATAAATACGGAAAATCCATTGCACAGGTTGTACTGCGCTGGCTGATTCAAAGAGAGGTAGTGGCGATTCCTAAATCCGTAAATAAAAACCGGATGGAAGAAAATTTCGCCATTTTCGATTTTGAGCTGACTGCCGGGGATATGGAAACCATACAAACCCTCGACCAGAAAGAAAGTGCTTTTTTTGACCACCAGGATCCGGAAGTAGTGAGGTCGTTAAGTACATTCTCTCAATAACAGTCTTTTGGCAAAAGGAAGGTATGTTTGTTCTAAGTAATAATTAACATTAAGAAAATATGAAAACAAGAAAAATAGGAAACAGTCTTGAAGTTTCAGCCATCGGTCTGGGATGCATGGGAATGAGCTTTGCATACGATCCGATTCCTGACAGGAAAGAAATGATAAAACTCCTCCATTCGGCTTATGAGCTGGGAGAAACATTTTTTGATACGGCAGAAGTGTACGGACCTTATACAAACGAAGAATTAATCGGGGAAGCCGTTGCTTCTTTCCGGAAAGATATAACGATTGCCACTAAATTCGGCTTCCGGATAGCAGACGGAAAGCAATCCGACACCGACAGCCGTCCGGAGCATATCCGGGAAGTAGTGGAAGCATCCTTGAAAAGATTAAGGACCGACTATATCGACCTGCTTTATCAACACCGGGTAGATCCGAACGTGCCTATCGAAGAGGTAGCAGGAACCGTCAAAGAGCTGATACAGGAAGGAAAAGTGAAGTATTTCGGACTATCGGAAGCCGGTGTGGATACGATCCGCCGGGCACATGCCATACAGCCCGTAACAGCCGTACAAAGTGAGTATTCGCTCTGGTGGCGGCAGCCGGAAAAGGAGCTGATTCCGACCCTTGAAGAATTAGGAATCGGCTTAGTCCCTTTCAGCCCATTGGGAAGAGGGTATCTGACCGGCAGCCTGAATGTCGGATCTTCCTTTGGCAGAGGGGACTTCCGTTCTACCCTACCCCGCTTTACACCTGAAGCACTGAAAGCCAATCAGGCCATTGTGGATTTATTACAAAAGATAGCAGACGAAAAAGAAGCTACGCCCGCACAAATAGCATTGGCCTGGTTGCTGGCACAAAAACCGTGGATTGTTCCTATACCCGGAACTACCAAACTTCACCGGTTGAAAGAAAACATGCAGGCCGCAAACATATACCTGACTCCGGAGGAAATAGCACATATTAACCGGACCAGTGGAAACATTGTCATTACCGGCGACCGTTATCCTCAGGAATTAAAACGTGCTACCGGATTGTAAATAAAATGTTATTTACAATAAAATAAATGTGCCATGGGATGTGGCGCCACAGCTAATGATGTGGCGCCCCTACGTGGCTGCTGGTGGAATAGTTTAGTAAAATAATTTCTTCG
>JAJQEC010000066.1:46257-128384 GCA_021201815.1 Candidatus Azobacteroides sp.
TTTCACGATTTTTTAAAATAATTTTTTTAAAAAAAAAAATTATTTGGTCTGTGGTTTGCGCCCCACATTATTTTGTGGGGCCCCCACTACGTGGCTGATGGTGGAATAGTTTATTAAAATAATTTCTACGTTTTTAATAAGAAAAGAAGATAAGTATTTCAACCATCAGTTTACATAAAGAATAAAAAAATATAAAAGCACGGACACATTTCCATTTCATATTATTCTCTTTACTAAAAATCATTATATTTAACATCAAATCGGAGAATATATGACAGAAAGTCTTGAGGAATTTTATAAAAGGATCAACAGAACGGAAGAGGCATTACAGCATGCCCATCAGAAAGGAAGTGAATATTTTGATATTCAGCTTAGCAGATGCAGTATCGGAAAAACTTCTTTCAGTTACAGGAACTTTTATAAAGTAGCGCTGGTGCTTCATACCGGAAAGCTTTATTATGCTGACAAGTGGATTGAAGTAGACCGTCCGGCCATCCTTTTTTCTACCCCTTTGATTCCTTATGCATGGGAAGCTACAGGAATGGGAGGAGGTCCCGGACATTTCTGCCTGTTTAATGAGCATTTCCTTAAAACAGGGGATCGCCACAATCCGCTGGCAGATACTCCCCTGCTGGATATATCCAAAGAACGTATTTATTTTATTGACGACAATATGGTCGAAAGGATCCAGGGGCTTTTCCTGAAAATGCAGGAAGAACTGAAATCCGACTATGCCCAGAAATCGGATATTCTCCGGTGTTACCTTCACCTGTTGGTGCACGAAGCCATGAAAGTGCGGATGACCAGTTCGTATATTCCCCGGAGAAATGCCGGACAACGTACTGCCGAATTATTCCTTGCCCTGTTGGAAAGACAATTTCCGATAGAAATTCCACACAAAATACTCACACTGAAAACCCCCAATGACTATGCCGAACGGCTGTCCGTGCATGTTAATCATCTGAACAGGGTCGTAAAAACAACGACGGGAAAAACCACCTCGGCGTTAATTACGAACCGGATTGTCCAGGAGGGAGTACAACTCCTTCAACATTCCGATTATTCGGTCGGGGAAATAGCGTTCGCATTGGGCTTTGAAGAACCGGCTTCCTTTAGCAATTTCATGAAAAAACATACAAACCTGTCCCCTACTTCACACCGGTTATTCCAAACGGTTTGATTTGAACAAAGGATGGTTTGATCTGCAATAGGAAAGAGGTGGGTATCTCCTTAATTTTGTATCGATATAAAAATTAAGGAAATAGATATGAAAACAACCTCTTTAGTAGTAACCATCATCATTATGTTAGTAGGAAATGGAATGAAGACACAGGCTCAGTCTGCCGGTAACGGAAAAAAAATCCTGATTGCTTACTATTCTCTTCGAAATGGCAATACACGTATTGTCGCAGAGCACATACAAAAAAACACAGGCGGGGATATATTCAGGATAGAAACTGTAAATACTTATCCCGCAGAATACCGAGCTGTAACCGAGCAGGCAAAAAAAGAACTGGAAACAGGCTACAGGCCGGCACTGAAAAATAACATCCCGGATTTTGGCCAATACGATATTATTTATCTGGGTTCTCCCAACTGGTGGAATACCATCGCCCCGGCTGTATTTATCTTTCTGGAAAGTTACAATTTTAAAGGCAAAACCATCGTCCCCTTTATTACACATGAAGGCAGCCGGCTCGGAGCCAGTGTATCGGATATCCGGAAACTGGTACCGGAAGCCACCGTATTACAAGGACTTCCCATCCGGGGAAGCGCAGTAGCAGACGCCATGCCGGATGTTCAAAAATGGCTGAAAGACCTGGAAATGATAAAATAAATATATATCATTCCGTTAAACCCAATTCATTCACATTTTATATAAGAAATATGATAAAAAAGATCAGGATTATAATGGCAGTCATATTCTTCCTGCCGGTCACTTTATTGTTCCTTGACTTTACAGGAAGCCTGCACCGGTGGTTCGGCTGGATGGTAAAAATACAATTGATTCCCGCACTGCTGGTAGTAAATATCTTCCTTATCATTCTTCTGGCATTCTTAACTCTGGTATTCGGCAGAATATACTGTTCGGTTATATGTCCGTTAGGGGTCTTTCAGGATGGGGTTTCTCATCTATCCGGAAAAAGGAAAGGAAAAAAGAACCGGTTCCGGTTTTCGCCGGCCAGGTCATGGTTACGTTACGGCATACTGGCATTATTTATTATAGCCTTCCTGCTGGGTATTAGTGCAATCGTTTCTCTTTTAGATCCGTATGCTGCTTACGGACGTATCGCATCCAATTTTTTCACACCGTTGTACCGGTGGGGAAATAACCTGCTGGCGTGGTTTGCGGAAAGAGCGGACAGTTATGCTTTCTATTCTACGGATGTATGGATGAAAGGGTGGATTACCTTCTGTGTTACTGCTATCACGTTGCTGGTCATCAGCATTCTTGCCTGGCGCAGCGGAAGGACATACTGCAACACAGTGTGTCCGGTAGGTACCCTGCTGGGGTTCCTCTCCCGGTTCTCCCTCTTCAGGTTAACCTTCGATACGGAAAAATGCACCCGGTGCAAAGCCTGTGAGCGAAGTTGTAAAGCATCCTGCATAGAGGTAAAAACAATGAAAATCGACCACAGTCGGTGTGTAACCTGTTTCAACTGCATCGAAAAATGTAAGTTCGGAGCGATGAAGTATGCACCTGTTGGAATAAAAAAACAAAAAGAAATAACGGAAATAAAAACAACGGAAAATAAGCCCATACCTTTACTTTCCGGAGAACAGCAAGGATTTACACGCCGCAACCTGCTTTCTCTCATGGGAGTCATGGCTGTAACGAATATCCTGAAAGCCCAACAACTGCACGTGGACGGCGGACTGGCAGAGATAGAAAATAAAAAGATTCCGGACAGAAAAACGCCTGTTATACCGCCCGGAACCATCAGTGCAAAAAATATGAAAACCCACTGTACGGCCTGCCAGCTTTGTGTATCTGCCTGTCCGAATAATATCTTAAGGCCGTCCGGAAAACTAGCTACTTTTATGCAACCTGAAATGTCTTTTGAACGGGGATACTGCCGTCCGGAGTGTACCGAATGTTCGCAGGTCTGTCCTACAGGTGCCATCCGGCCTGTTACCACAGCCGATAAATCTGCCATTTCCATCGGTACGGCGATATGGATAAAAGACAATTGTGTTGTGAACCGGGATGAAATACAATGTACCAATTGCGAGCGGCACTGTCCGACAGGAGCGATCGTTCTTGTTGCCCGGGACCCGGGATACAGTGACTCCCTGAAAATACCGGTTGTGGACAAGGAACTGTGTATCGGCTGTGGTGCCTGTGAAAACCTCTGTCCGGCACGTCCGTTCAGTGCAATCTATGTAGAAGGAAAAATAAGGCATCATTCCATTTAAAAAGAATACAGGAATATGAAAGATAAAAAGAAAAAAGAGATAAGCCGCAGGAATTTCCTGAAAACGTTAGGAGTGGGTTCCGCCGCAACAGCAGCAACATTATATGGATGCAAACCGGACAATACGGCATCCGCAGAAGGGGGCTCCGTCGGAGAAGTCCCTACCGATAAGATGACTTACCGCATCAATCCAAACACAGGGGATAAAGTATCCCTTCTAGGATACGGCTGTATGCGTTGGCCGTTAAGGCAGAAACCGGATGGCAGCGGGGAAGAAATTGATCAGGAAGCCGTAAACGAACTGGTGGATTATGCCATTGCACACGGAGTTAATTATTTTGATGTAGCTCCCACTTATGTCCGCGGATGGTCGGAAGCGGCTACAGGGATTGCGCTGAAACGACATCCACGGGATGCTTTCTTTATTGCCACTAAACTTTCCACCCACCGTGAGGACCCGGGACTTAGAACATTTCAGGGTTCCGTTGCTCTTTACCGCAAATCGATGGAGAATCTCCAGGTAGATTATATCGATTATTATTTGCTGCATGCCATCGGGTTAGGAGGTATGGAAGCCGTGATGGAACGTTTTTACGACAACGGCATGCTGGATTTTCTGGTAAAAGAACGGGAAGCCGGTCGTATCCGGAACCTCGGATGGTCGTTTCACGGGGATATCGAAGCCTTCGATTTCCTGTTATCGCAGCAGGACGAAGGAAAAATCCACTGGGATTTCGTCCAGATCCAATTAAACTATATCGACTGGATGCATGCTTCCGGTTGGAATACGAATGCGGAATATCTATTGGGAGAACTCGAAAAACGGAATATTCCGGCTGTTATTATGGAGCCATTGCTGGGAGGAAGGCTGTCCCGCCTTAGTACACAGGCATTAACGCTTCTGAAAGAAATGCGTCCCGAAGAAAGCGCGGCTTCCTGGGCATTCCGGTATGCCGGCACACCGGAAAGTGTGCTGACGGTATTAAGCGGAATGGTATATATAGAGCATTTGCAGGAAAATATCCGCACCTATTCTCCGCTCGACCCGGTAAATGAAGCGGAATACCAAGCACTGGAGAAAGTTACGGAAATCATGATGAATGACGAATATGTGCAATGTACCGAATGTGAATACTGCATGCCGTGTCCGTATGGAGTGGATATACCGGGTGTGTTCGGTCATTACAACCGCATTATCAGTGCAGGAAAACGCCTGAAAAGCTCCCACGATGAAAAGTACAAAGAAGCCCGCCGGGCCTTTCTGGTCGGCTATGACAGGACCGTTCCCAGGCTCCGGCAGGCCAATCACTGCATCGGTTGTGAAATATGCAAACCACACTGCCCGCAAACCATTGATATACCGAATGAAATGAGGCGCATAGACCTGTATACCGAACAATTAAAACAAAAACTGAATTTTTAAAAATAAACCGTGGGCTGAGGCAGCACGGCTAATGATATATCGCCACTCCGTGGCTTGTTGGTAGGGAAAAGATTATTTTTATCGGGTGATGGTATCTAAGAATAGGTTCGTCATAATTTATTCCTAATAAAAACAACCACAACAAAACATTCATCCTCTCCAAGCCACGGAGTGGCGGAACATTATTAGCCGTGCTGCCTCAGCACACGGAATATAAAATACGGAATATAAAATAAAAAATATCGGACATGCAATATTGAATACCAAAGACGCAATATTGAATACAATTCGTATGCGAATAGCCCGTGGGCTGAGGCAGCACGGCTAATGATATATCGCCACTCCGTGGCTTGTTGGCAGGGAAAAGATTATTTTTATCGGGTGATGGTATCTAAGAATAGGTTCGTCATAATTTATTCCTAATAAAAACAACCACAACAAAACATTCATCCTCTCCAAGCCACGGAGTGGCGGAACATTATTAGCCGTGCTGCCTCAGCACACGGAATATAAAATACGGAATATAAAATAAAAAATATCGGACATGCAATATTGAATACCAAAGACGCAATATTGAATACAATTCGTATGCGAATAGCCCGTGGGCTAAGGCACCACGGCTAATGGTATATCGCCACTCCGTGGCTTGGAGAGGAGCTGACGTTTCATTCTGTAAAAGACTGATAATTATCTCCCGGCATATAAACCGAGCTATTGGTTTTTCCGTTCCTTTTCAGATACCCTTTTTCTATCCATCCATTGAGGTCCTGCAAAGCCATTCCTTTCAGTTTTCCTGTTAGTTTCATATACTCAACACGTGTAATAAACGGGTTCTTACTAAGATATTCTATTAATCTCGCTTTGGATTCCTCTGCAGGAAGAAAAGAAGAATGTTTGAAAGAAGTACCGATAGGAGCGCGCTTTACTTTTCCGCGCCGGACATTTTTGCGTAAGCTTTTTGCAGGACGAAAAGTGATCGTATCGAAACTAACAGAGACAGAGCGTATTTCTTTTTTATCCATTACCGGCCGTGCTTTGAGGGTCGCTGAGAACTTTCCTATTCCATTCAGTTCTACCTGATATCCATCCTGTAAATGATCAGCAATACGATCTGCCAGTGCTACAAGAACAGCCTGTATATCACTGCCTGTCAACGAAGAGCCATACGTAATTTCGTCAATTAATTTTTCCGTACCGATTACCCCTTTTGATACAATCCGGGGATGTAGCGCCTGTTTTTTTCCGTCGCCTCTGGGATTGGGATTTTCCCTGAAATCGTAAAATGCTGCCATAAATCATGTGATGCTAAAAGTTTATATTCGGATAAATGAACAAATAAAATTAAACGGGTAATTAAGCAAAATTGAACGTTCAATTAAGGATAATTGACCGCTCACCTAAGTAAAATTGACCGCCCAACTATATTGTCTTTCAATTGAAGTTCGATTGTCTTTCATCTGTAATTCGATTGTTTCTCAGTTGAAGTTCGATTGTCTTTCACCTGAAAGACATTTTATAACATTTCCCTACCGGGGCATGTAGGAAAAACATAGTTATATCCGGGGATTGTAAAGGTACAAAATTATTAGTTGATTTGCAAGGGATACAGGCTATAAAAATAAAATCGGTTACCGTTTTTTACTTTTCTTCTTTTTCACCGAATTTTTCACCATGTTCCCGGAGCAGGGCTTTTTCTATTTCCGCAACCATGCTCTCATATAAGCATTCCGGTTCCTATCACCAACAAATGAATAAAATAAAAATCAGTTGTATTCAAGAAACTAATTTTTATTTTCCGGATTATAACAATTCAACTATCTGTTTAATTCATATGAAAGACAATATTCTTTTTTCTTATAACAATTAATTATAAATCAAATAAATAACAATACTTCTTAAGATGCGTATGTATTTTACTACTATTTATTCCCGGTTGGTATTGTGATTTATAAAAAATACCTTTACATACATAAAAACCGAAAACAAAATGGCAAATACGTACACCCGGCTTTATATCCATATTATCTTCTCCGTCAAGGAAAGAGCATGTTTGATTGAAGAAACATTCAGGGAAGAACTTCAACGGTATATATGTGGGACCACACGTCATTACAAATGCAAATCTCTTGCGATCTATTGCAATCCGGATCATACTCATATTCTGTTAAGTATAAAACCCTATATTGGTGTTGCGGATATAGTCCGTGTGATCAAATCCATGTCATCAAAATATATTAACGAGCAAAACCTTACTCCTTATCATTTCCACTGGCAGGATGGGTACAGTGCCTTTTCCTGTTCTTATGCGGAAATAGAAAAAAAGATAGTCTATATATTAAATCAACCCCGCCATCATAAAACAATCTCTTTTGAAGAAGAATACAAACAGCATCTACGGGAATTTGGTGTTTTGTATGATGAGAAATATGTTTTTGACTGATGGGATAGGGTTCGGGATTTATGTTTTATATTTTAAATCCGAACCGTGGGCTGAAATAATCCGTGGGCTGAGGCGCCACGGCTAATAATATATCGCCGCTCCGCGGCTTGTGGGTAAGGAAAATCTTTTTTTAGCACGTGATTATATCTAAGAATACCTTCCGCATATTTATGGCTGATAAAGGCAATTACAATAAAAAATTAATCGTCTCCCAGCCACAAAATAATCCGTGGGCGGAGGTAGCACGGCTAATAACATGTCGCCACTACGTGGCTGATTGGCAAGAAGACCGGGATTTTTTTCTGGGGTTGGGATTAAACAATATATTCCTTATATTTATTGGGAATAAAAGCAATTATATTAAAAATCCATCTCCTCCTAGCCACGGAACAGAATCCGTGTGCTGAGAGGCGCCACGGCTAATAATATATCGCCGCTCCGCGGCTTGTGGGTAAGGAGAATATTATTTTTATCCGGTGATGGTATCTAAGAATATATTCCGCATAGTTATGGCTAATAAAGGCAATCATAATAAAATATCTATCCTCTCCTAGCCACGGAGTGGCGGAATATTATTAGCCGTGCTGCCTCAGCACACGGAATATAAAATACGAAAGATGAAATACGAGACATAAAATACGGAATACACAATATCAAATCCAATTTATATTCAAAATATCCATTCCCTATCCACCGACCCATAGGGTATTTTCTATCCGGTACGTCTTTTATTATATATAACCCGTGATCGGAGGCGACACAGGTAATGATGTATCACCACTACGTGGCTTTTTGGAAGGAAGAATATTATTTTTATCCGGGAATGATAGCAAAAGAAAATTGTTCCTTATATCCTTTGCTAATAAAAGCAATCACCATAAAAAATTTATCCTTTCTAAGCCACGAAGTGGCGGAATATAATTAGCAATGCTGCCTCAACACATGGAATACCGGATTTTTAATAACCTTTACAATACACCTTTATTATCATGAGAAAAAAACAGTTCTCCATTCTTATTTCCTTTTTCTTTCTGTCCATGTTTTTATCGGCCCAGCATATTCCTTTTCCCGACGACGAAAAGGAAAGAGGCTATTACAACCGTCCGTACAAAAGATACGAGGCCGAGCCCGGGAAATGTGTAACAAACGGAATATTCCTCGATGCAACTCATAACCAATCGGCATTGCAAAGCGAGGCATCCAACCAGATAGCGTTGCAACTCATAGAGCGTGGTTCCTATGTAGAATGGACGATCGATGAAGAAGCAGATGGACTGACCCTTCGCTTTTCACTGCCCGACAATGAGGATGGCACAGGAACCAGAGGTAGCTTTGCTCTCTATATAGATGATGGGTACAACCGGAATATTTCTTTAAACTCTTACTGGTCGTGGCAATATTTCCCAAAAACAGGAAGCGGTCATGCCGATAACCAACCGGATGATAGTAAATTTGCACGGATGCGTTTTGATGAAATGCATGTAAGGTTAAAAAAGAAAATCCCGGCCGGAGGAAAGCTTAAACTGGTGAAAACAGAGGATAACACGATCCCTTATACCATTGATTTCATTGAACTCGAAAATGTTCCCGAGCCTGTTGTCTTCGAAGAGATAGAAGACCGGAATAAAATCATGTATGACTCTTCTGTCGATTTATCGGAATTTGTAAGAAATAACGGGGGAAAAACCATCTACGTTCCCGAAGGAAAACATGAGGTATACGGCCGCATATTTATCACAGAAGACAACACAAAAATTATCGGAGCAGGTATATGGCATACCGAATTATACTTCAATGCATCGTCTGACAATATACATACCTATGTAAACCGCGGAATAGAAACATATTGTAATAATATTACTGTCGAAGGGCTGTATTTGAATACGGTAAACAACAAACGTTATTATGATAATAATGAAGCTTATCAGGTAGGCAAAGGCTTTATGGGCAGTTTTGGGAATAACTCCGTGATACGGGATGTATGGGTGGAGCATTTTGAGTGTGGCGCCTGGCTGGGTAATTACAAACAAACAGCATCCGGTAATCTACTGGTGGAACATTGCCGATTCCGGAATAATTATGCGGATGGACTGAACCTGTGCAGTGGGATGAAAAATGCCGTCGTACAGTATTGCAGCTTCCGGAATAACGGGGACGACGATATGGCTTCGTGGTCATCAGATACCATGTGTGAGAATAATACATTTCGTTATAACACTGCCGAAAACAACTGGCGTGCGTCCAGCATCGGCTTCTTCGGAGGAAAACAGAATACAGCACACCATTGCGTCATCCTGGATGCTATGGAAGCCGGCATACGGGCAACATGCGATTTCCGTGGAACAGGTTTCAGTACGGAAGGATACTGCAGCTTTTCGGATATATCTATTTACCGTTCAGGCGCTATAGGCGGAACACCCGGAATAAGCGGCGACCTATGGGGAAACCAGCAGGGAGCCGTACAGTTGTACAGTACACAGGAGTATGACCTTACAAATTTTAAACTAGCCAATATAGATATATACGATGCTAAAAACGATGCTATCCTAATTGCCAGCCATGGTAAAAAGTTCAGGAACCTGGTATTGCACAACATACATATCGAAGGTGCAGGACGCTGGGGTATTTACTATTATCAACCTGAAGGAGATGCGACCTTCTGTAACCTATCTTTCAACAGGTTAGGTACTGACGGGATGTTTAATTATATCCCCTCTCCTACCGTATTCTCTTTTACCGAAGATTGCGACCGGGTAGATATCGTAAAAAAGAAATGCAATGACAACCTATCTTGTTATACAAGAGAAAAAACGATTATTGTGGAGGGGGCATTGCATTCCTCGGTTATGGTATATGATACACTGGGAAAGATAAGATATGATTCTCATGTCTTATCAGAAAGGACAGTTATTGAAGATGTGTATCCGAATATCTATTTTGTGCGGGTAAATAGTCATGATAAGGTGTTTAAGGTGTGGGTGAGGTAATAATTGAGTGCCGTGGGCTAATTAAGAGGACCGTGGGCTGAGGCAGCACGGCTAATAATATGTCGCCACTACGTGGCTGTTTGATATGGATTTTCCGGATGTTATTTATTATTTTTGTTTTTAATAGGAGGCCTGGAAAAGAGATAGATATCTAAGCTTCTGCAAATTATTTTATTTGAGTCACGGAGTAGCGGCATATCATCAGAACACCGTGGGCGAAAGCGCCACGGCTAATAATGTATCGCCACTACGTGGCTGTTTGATACGGATTTTTCCAGGTTTTATTTATTCGTTTTGTTTTAATAGGGAAACTTGGAATATATATATATTTATAAGCTTCTGCAAATTATTTTATTCAAGCCACGGAGTGGCGGCATATTACCAGAACACCGTGGGCGAAAGCGCCACGGTGCTAGTGATATATCGCCACTCCGTGACTATTTAATACGGATTCTTTCCATAACAACCTTATCATTCTCACATTTCCACTTCCAAAAGCACCAATTCTCCCCCTAATTCCATAGTGACAGCATGCTGATTCTGCCAGGTCTGCCGGATTTCCTGCGATGTGTTGGGAACATACATATTTATTGTTTTCGCCTTATTCTGTAACGTTAATGAAATAGTAGCTTTCTGAATGGGCTTGGGCATCAGGAAATCGGGGTTGTATATTTCCGTGGTACGGTATATGGCAATCCACCATTTTCCATTGCTTTTCTGCAAAAGAGTATATCGCAGGTCATTTTTTACGATGGTACTTTCCGCATCCAGCGCAAAAGCAAGGGAAGAGGGCTTAAAGCCTTCATCCGTATCGTCGATCAATGCAATCAGGTTTTTCAATGCATAAAAAGCAGGCTTGGCTTCTCCATCGGTACGTACCAGTCCGAAATGCCATTCGAGTTCCGGAGCATCCGCCCATTCACTCCGAACATGCTGATCGAGGAATTCATATATGTAAGTTCTGACAATGCCTTTATTGAAGTATTCAAAAAACAAATGAGGCAGGTATATGGCTGACACGTCTTCCGGAACACCCATATGCGATAACCCTTGTTGTTCATAGTTGTGATACCCGGCCTCTGTAGCCATCAACGGTTTATTACCGAATACTACCTGTGCCCGTTGTGAAATTTCATCCCAGGTAAGTCCGTATCCCCAATGGTTTGCAGGATGCCTGGCGGAAGCATAGGCATGGATATTTCCATAATCCACCCAGCCGGATAAATCCCCGATCAGACCGGCATTATCTTTCAGGTTTGCCAACGAAAGTCCCACCACCGGCAAATGGCTGTACTTCGGGGTATTTTTAATGAAGGTATACAATTCTTCCTGCTTCTGCCTTCCGTAAGGCACCCATACTTCCGGATTATTATCCGGGTCGATGCTCAGGTCTACTTCGTTTATAGCTTCTACTCCGGAAAGATAAGGCAGCAGAGCATCCAGCTTCGGTGTAAGTTCTTCGGGCGTGTCCGTGGTTACACTTAATAATAATTTTATCCCTGCTTTTCCGGCTTCTATAAACCGTTCTTCTCCTAACGGAACCCGGTATCCGTATCCGTCACGGATATGCTTTACTCCCAGTTCTTTCAGACGTGGAAAAGTAATTTCTTCCCATTTATCCCAGTAATTGGTTTCGTAAAAACCGAAATGCGTGTTTACTCCGATGGAGTTGACGAAATCAAAGGCACTCTTTGCTTCCACCGGAAGAATAGGACTACCCGGATCCACTCCATTATTATCATCGTCACTGCACGCAGCAGTAAACGTAATAAAAAGGCTCAATAATAAATAAATTCGTTTCATGGTTATCTGTTTATTATTTATATTTATAAATTATACATTCACTGAATTCTTTAAAGCAATAATCCGATTAAGTCTTTTCTTTTTCTTATTTAAAAACAACTCCTATCTTTTAAAATTACTGAATTATATCACTCATTAAATACCTGTTTTGCCATAGCAAGAACGGTAAGGAGCATAGGCTCTACCAGATCCGTACCCAAAAATCCGGCATGGGAGTAGTATTCTTTTTCTATTGTTTTAAAAGGAATATGCCGGTTAATAAGCTCCTTTTCAAAGCTCCGTATCTGTTCTTTATCTATCAGATAATCTCCGGAACTGTACGTCAGCAGGCAAAACGGAGCATGCGGATGTACAAAGGAAACAGGAGAAGCAAACTCTTTTTCTTCTTCCGTCGTCCCGAAATACGGTTCATGGTCTTTTCCGGGCACATACCCTAGCAATACATTCCGAATGTCATATATGCCGTTAAAAGCTGCCAGAAATTTACATCCCGGAGTACGCATGGCAGCATACGCAGCCAAATGGCCACCGGCCGAATGCCCGGCAAACCCGAAATTTGTGGTATCAAGCTTTAGCTCCACCGCATGTTCCTTTATAAAACCTACCGCATCCTGTATATCCTGCCAGGTATCGGTAAAGGTGGCTCCCTGTGACAGCAGGGAATAGGAAATCCGCACCCCTGCAATTCCATGGGAAGCCAGAAAAGTAGAAAAGTGCTTATGTCCGTACAGGTCTCCCCCATGCCATCCGCCACCATGTATCCAGATGATGTAAGGACAAGGGCCTTCCTCTTGAGGGAGATCCGCTTCCAGGGAAAGTTCATAACCCGGGTATTTTTTGAATACAAAACGTTTGGTCTTACATCCGGCAAACTCCTTTTCTGCAAGAAAGTTCCCGGTGTTTTTGTAAGGAAGATACATATCACACGGAGCCTCATCCGGATTAAACCCGGCATGTTTACGTATAGCTGCTTCCTCTTTCAGTATATATCTCCCATCACTTTGTTCAAGGAGAAATCCATACCGGTTGTATATTTCCTGACCATGAACCTGCAGGGAAAAAACAAACAGGAGTATTCCTATGAAATAGCTATGTTTATTACTTGCTCTCATTTATAAAGGATGATTACTCTTTCATTATTCTGCACACTTCACTGCCGGATTTTACAAGATATATTCCATCCGGAAGAGAAGAAATATGCACGCTATTTTCTTTCGTTGTAAGTACTTCTATACCTGTCAGGGTAAAGATAGAGATTGCCTCGGCCTTGTTGTTCCGGATTTCTATCTTGTCTTTGGCAGGATTCGGAAAAACCGTCATCTTTTCGTTTTGTTGTACCGTATTGACGGAAGAACTGCCTGATATTTTATGGTAAAAACCGACAGACCAATTCTGCATGGGGTAATGCTGCCCGTATATTTTGTTTCCGTTTTCATCGGTAGGCGTATAACTTTCTTTATACTCATCGGCAGAATCATCAAAGTAGGTATAAGCCGATGTATAGGAATCATCGCTGTCACGGAGGTTTCCCGTACCGGTTACCCGGGTTCCGGCATATACGATTTCCACTTCCTTTCCTGTAAGATCTTTATTGGCGGTAATAACTACTTTGTTCTCATCCACAATTTCCACACTTTTCAACACAGTGATGGTATGATCATTATATACCGAAAAACCGTTATAAGAGGCTTTGGGGGTAGTCCATGTATCGAACACAAGCGGAGGAGCCGGGACATGGTATTCAATCGTTATCTTATCCCCCTCCAGTGTAAATGTTTCGGGCTGCACGGGACGATACATTTTTTCATCCACCAGGACATCATATAATGTTTTTCCTATCATTTCCCCAAACCATCGGTAGCCGTTGGTAGATAAATGTCCGCCGTAATAATCGGGCAATGCATAATGGGGATTCAGCAGGATCACATCGTCATTTTCCCGTGCAAATTCCAGTTGTGCCATGGAAATAGGAATATCTATATCCCTCAGGTAAGCGCCGCTGCATTGGTAAAGGAAAAATAAAGGTTTATTCTGTTGTCCGTATTTTTCCATGATGTCAGCCTGCATATTGTTTTTAAGAATCAGGAGCAACCGTTTGTATTCGTCCTTATCTGTAGTCCCGTCAGTACCCGGGGTAAGTCCTTTTCCTTCATACCAGTCGGGCTGGTTGTAGTTAAATTCACCCTGTACATAGATGATAGCCGGGCAGGATACGGTCTCTCCGTCTTTCATCGCACTGACCGTTCTGTCAAGCAATTTTATAAATGTCGGTTCATAAAACCCGTTATTGGTACATTCTTTGGAAAACAGTTCAATGGTCTGCCCTCCTTCCCCGGCAAACATCCCAATGAACTTCTGGCCGGCTTTTACATTTTCCCGGTACAAACCGGAAAAAACATTTGTACAACTCACCACCGGCTGCTCGCCACCACTTTCCCAAAGCGTGGCTACCAATGGATTTAACTGAGTGGATCCGGGAAACCAGCTACGGATCATCGGCATATCTCCCAACATATAATTTCCTTCTACCAGCTCGGTGGTAATGACGCGGGGTGCTTCCCAACCCATACCTAATGACTGTTCATAAAAAAGAATCTGGATATAATCCGTGTCTTCCACATTTCCTGCATTCCCTGGTTGTAAGTGAAACAGGATGCAACATAGTATGAATAGAAAAGAATGGAATGTTTTCATAATAAAGTTAGTTAATGGTTATTTCTTTTTCGTAAACTAAGACCCCACTCCGGTAACATATCGCCACTCTGTAACTGATTTATAAAGACTGAATCGATAGCCTCTTCCCTGACAGGAAGAATAGTATCTCAAAAGAAATAAAGGATACTTTTGCATCTGTCAAAATGTTATTTCAATACAAAATGCGCTTGTTTCACATCAGCGGAACTGGACCCGATAAACAGGTGAAAATCTCCGGGTTCGGATATCCATTCATTCCGGGTATTCCAAAATCGGAGCATTTCCTCTGTTATTTCAAAGCTTACCTCTTCGGATTCTCCCGGTTCTAGGGTAATCTTCCGGAAGCCTTTCAATTCTTTTACAGGGCGGGTAACGGAACCGCTTACCAAATCCCTTATGTAAAGTTGTACCACTTCTGCGGCTTTATAATTTCCTGTATTTTTTACAGTTACGGAAGCCATTATGGGGCTATCCTTTGTTAGTTCATTCTTATCAAGCCGGATACTGGAATATTCAAATGTCGTATAAGACAGGCCATACCCGAAAGGATACAGGGGAGAATCGCCGGCATCGAGGTGATAACTGGTAAACCCGATGGAAGTTTGCTCCGCACCGATTTCAATATCATCTATCAGCGTAATATCAGAAGCAGGACGTCCGGTACTTTTATGGTTGTAATAAATAGGGATTTGTCCTGCCATCCGGGGCATCGTCACGGGTAATTTACCGGATGGCACCGCTTTTCCGATTAGTATATCCGCCAGTGCAGGGCCTGCCATGGTACCTCCATGAAAAGCCAACAGGGTAGCATCGGCCATTTCTATTTCTTTGCCGATGGTCATCGGGCGTCCGCACATCACAATCATGACCACAGGTTTTCCTGTCTGCTTCAATGCTTCCAGCATTTCCGTCTGAGCACCCGGGAAACCGATATCAGCCCTGCAACGGGCTTCTCCGGACAGGATCGCTTCTTCTCCTGCAAAAAACAAAATCACATCTGCCTGTTTCCCTACGGCAACTGCCTTTTCGATTCCTTCTTTGTTTTTGTCCCGGCTATAGGTAAGTCCTGCTTCAGTAAGGACTTTTATTTTGCTGCCATATTCTTTTTGTATTGCCATAGCCGGTGTTACGGAATGGGCAGGTTCTCCATCGAAGCACCAGGTTCCGATCTGGTCTGCCGGGGCATGGCTTAACGGACCGACCACAGCAACAGAGGTGATCGTATTTTGTAAAGGCAACACGGAGTTTTTATTATCAAGTAAGATAGTTCCTTCAATAGCTGCCTGCTTAGCAGCTTCCAGCGAAGACTCCCGGTAAAAATCATTGGCTGTCTTTTCATCCGCATAGGGATTTTCGAATAATCCCAACCGGAACTTTAACCGCAATATATTGCGGACAGCCTCGTCCAGGAGTTTCTCATCTACAGTGCCTTCTTTTACCAACTGCTCTAAGTGATGGAAATATACCTGGTCGTCCATATCCATATCTACTCCGGCTTTTGCCGCTCTTTCTGCCGCTTCTTTTTCGTCTGCACAAAAGCCATGCATTACCATTTCTTTTACCGATCCCCAGTCGCTGACCATCATTCCATCGTATTTCCATTCATCGCGAAGAATGTCACGAATGAGGAATTCATTGGCAGAAGCAGGCACCCCGTTCAGGTCATTGAATGCACACATAAAGGTAGCCGCTCCGGCATCCGTTGCTGCTTTAAAAGGAGGCAGGTAAACTTCCCTCAGGAGTTGTTCCGGAATCCAGGTGGTGTTGTAATCCTTTCCGGCTTCTGCTGCACCATACCCGGCAAAATGTTTTGCACAGGCGGCGATGCTTGTGGGAGCGGAAAGATTATCTCCCTGAAATCCTTTTATCATAGCTACTTCCATAACGGAGGTAAGGTAGGTATCTTCCCCGCAAGACTCGGCAATTCTTCCCCAACGGGGTTCACGGGTAACATCAATCATCGGAGCAAACGTCCAGCGTATTCCTGCCGAACTGGCTTCCTGTGCGGCAACCTGTGCTCCTTTTTCCGCAATGGCAGGATTCCACGACGCCGCTTGTCCCAAAGGGATCGGGAAAATGGTTTTATAGCCATGGATCACATCCCGGGCAAAGACCAAAGGAATTTTCAGACGGCTCTCCTCCACGGCAATGCGTTGTAATTCATTGATGGTTTTTACGTCTGTGCCATTCAGGATGGAACCGACCTGTCCGTTCCTTACCGCTTCGGCTACATATCCGGCAGGACGTCCTCCGTTTAACTGATTCATCTGACCTACTTTTTCAGCCAGTGTCATTTGCGAAACGAGGGTTTCTATTTTCTTTTCGGTTTCCGGATCCTGTTGCGGGTATCCTCCTGTAAAGGAAAAAGTAAAAACCGCTAACAGGACAATCCTATATATACTTTTCATTCTTCTTTTATTATCTTATCCGTACTTACTTCACAGGAATTATCCGCATGGCATATCCTCCTCCGGAAGCCATCGTTGCCTGTATCTTTTTATCGGCTCTTAGTGGTATGGTCTCTTTTTTGTAATCGCTGGCTGCTTTGTCCGCATTTACTCCGTCCCGAAAAATTTCGGCCACGTAGTTTCCTGCTCCCAGGAAGGATAAATCCAGTTCAACCGTACGGGCATTCCAGTCAGTCATAGCTCCCACATACCAGCAGTCTCCTTTCTGACGGGCAATGGCAATGTATTCTCCTATTTTCCCATCCAATGCAATGGTATTATCCCACACAGTCGGAATTCCGGCAATAAAAGCGGTACACTCTTTTTCCCGCTCGTAATTGGACGGACTGTCACACAACATATTGAGCGGGGATTCGAAAACAATATAAGTTGCTAACTGCCGGCATCGTGTCCCCTGACTCATCGGCTCGCCATATACGGGCCTGAAATTTTCTTTGGAGGCATTCCGCATCGCTCCTTGTGTATAATCTACCGGACCCGCTATCTGCCGTATAAAAGGAAAGGTTACATCATATTCTACCTGATCGGCGTCCGTCGGGAACTTCAATTGTTCCAGTCCATGTACGGCTTCGAAGTTCAGCACATTGGGATAAGTACGTTGTAATCCGGTTGGCTTGTATGATCCGTGGAAATCAATCAACAGCTTACATCGTGCAGCCGTTTCGGCTACTTGTGTGTGGAAATCAACCATCGGCTGGTCGTCCCGCTCCATAAAGTCAATCTTAAACCCTTTTATTCCCAGTTCGGAATAATGCCTGCAGACTCCTTCTATATCCTTATTAAAACCGATATAACCTCCCCACAGAATAAGTCCTACGTTTCTGCTATCTGCATAGGCAACCAACTCTTTCAGGTCTATTTCCGGAACCACATTGAACAAGTCATTTGTTCGGGGAACCGTCCAGCCATCATCCAGTATCACATATTCGATGTTATTTTCCGAGGCAAAATCGATATAGTACTTATAGGTTTGATTATTTACTCCTGTTTTGAAATCTACTCCACACAGATTGGAATTATTCCACCACTCCCAAGCTACTTTTCCCGGTTTAATCCAACCGATATCCGTTATCCGGGAGGGAGTGGCCAGCTTGTAAACCATATCGTTATCTGCCAGCTCTTTGTCATTTTCAGCTACAATGACAATGCGCCAGGGGAATGTCGTATTCCCTTTGCATCGGGCAATATAATCACGTCGTTCGGTAACCAGCATCTGCACCGGATTGTATTTATTTTGCTGTTCTTTATCCGGATACCCGGCGAATATCCCCTTCAGGGTAACCGATCCGTCCGGGTTACAAAGAAACATACCGGGGTAACTGAAAAGGTCCGATTCGGCAATGGCTATTTTTTTGCCATTTTCCCTGTTGATAACGACAGGCGAAAAGGCCAGTTTCTTTTTATCCCACCCTGTTACCTGTTGTTTGCTATATATATTTTCAAAACCATTACAGAATTGTTCTTCGTATGTACTTCCCTCACTCCTTACATAAGGGATAAAGGCTTCACTGTCGTATCCGAGATTGAAACTCGCTTCTTCATCCAATACTCTGAAATCTTTTTTTCCTGTTGTTACAAAACGGTAGGCCATGCCTTCATTGTAGGCACGGAACCGGATTTCAAAATCGCCTTTGAATGCAAGGATTAACTCATTGTAATGGTCTGTAATCCGGGAACGCTTATAAAACGGAGCCCGAATCTCCGTATTCACGGTGTTGGTTTTCTGCTTTTTTACGACAGGCCGGTGACCTAATACATTATCTTCCAGTATCAGGGATATAGGAGACGGATAAAGTACGGTATCCTGCTTGTGTTTCAGAAGATACGTTATGTTATCACCTACCGAGATCTCTACTACCAGGTTCTTATCCGGTGATGCAAGTTGAAATTTCTGTGCATGTACGAATAAAGGGAAAAATACAAATAGCAATAGGAATAGTTTTCTATTTTTCATAGGTCATGTTTTTTTCTTACTGGTATTCCGGAATATTCCATGTTCTTTATTTCAGAAAACCTGTTATTAAATGTTATAATGTAATAATCAATTACTAGTGTATATATTCAAATGTATTTATGCAAAATAATGAATGACTACTATCTACAAACTTCTCCATGTCTCTGTCAATGGCCCTGATCTCCAAATTGATGATTCCAATCATTATACAGCGAAATTAATTGGCACATTGGCACATTATTTCATTGGCACATTCCTCCATCTGTCATTTCAAATATCAATTCTCCTCCCTGCATGATATCTTTGTGAAGGATTCTGAAGTCGGTTATTTCCCTGCCATTCAGGGAAACAGATTTTACATATTTATTTTTTTCGCTCAGGTTATGAGCCCTTACAGTAAACGTTTTTTCTTCCGGAAGTGAGATCGTTACGTGGGGTACCTGCGGGGCACCTACTATATATTCCCCTCCGGCCGGGTTTACCGGGTAAAATCCCATGGCTGAGAATATGTATCAGGCCGACATCTGTCCGCAATCATCATTTCCACACAGGCCATCCGGTTGAGGGAGATAGAAACGGTCGAAAATCTCACGGATAATCTCCTGTGTTCTTTCTGGTTTATCCACATAATTATATAAGTAAGGAATATGGTGGCAGGGCTCATTTCCATGGGCATACTGACCGATTAATCCTGTCACGTCTAATACTTCTCCGGTTTCTTCAATCCCTGCTTCGGTCGTAAAGAGTGCGTCCAGTTTGGCGGCAAATGCTTCTTTTCCGCCTATTAATCCGATCAGGCCTTCTATGTCCTGCATCACATGCCAGGTATATTGCCATGCATTTGCTTCGGTAAAATCTCCTCCGATGGTTCCGAAATGTGACAAACGAAGAGGACTGAATGGAGTACGCCAATTGCCTTTTGAGTCTTTTCCCCGCATAAAGCCGGTGCTAGCATCAAACACATTTTTATAGAATTCCGAACGTTTCATGAAATACGCATAGTCTTCTTTTTTCCCTAAGGCTTCCGCCATCAGTGCCACACAATAATCGTCGTATGCACTTTCGAGTGTACGGGATACGGATTCATTTTCAAGGATATCAAAAGGATAATAGCCGTATCTATTATAGGTTTCCCAATCGGAATAAGGATGACTTACAGTAGAGGAAGATTTAATCGCTTCATACGCTTCCTCCGGGTCAAAGCCCCGGAATCCTTTCAGGTAGGCATCGACAATAACCGGTATGGCATGATTCCCCAACATACAGAAGTTTTCTTTCCCCCATAAGGTCCAGATAGGTAAGTACCCCTGTGCTTTATGGTGGGCAAGCATTGTCAGGACAAAATCATCGACCATGTCAGGGTTGAGAATGGTATATAACGGATGTGCTGCCCTGTATGTGTCCCACAGGGAAAAGGTAGAATAGTAGTTTCCGGTGGGAGAAACGCCAATGCTATCGTTTGCCCCTCTGTATTTTCCGTCCGTACCGGCAATATTAGTGGGCTGAATATACAGATGGTAAAGAGAAGTGTAAAAATTCGTTTTTTGTGCTTCTGTTCCTTCTACTTTAACCCGGGAAAGAAGTTGATTCCACCGGATACGGGCATTATTTTTCACTGCAACGAAATCCCAGCCGGGATTTTCTTTGTTTAACGCATTGATAGCGTCCTCCGTACTAACGGTGGATAACCCTATTTTTATCTGCACGGCTTCTTTGTCTTTTGTTTCAAAGGCCAGGATAAGTCTTTTTGCGTTAGCGCCTTCTGCCGGTGGCAATTCTTCCGAAACGGTATAGGGTACATCGAATTTGATCACATAAAAGAACTGACGTTGTACCCACCCTTTCACTTCATTATGACCGGTGATGGTATATGCATCGGGCATGTCTATCCGGGCAGCTAAAACCCGGTCGGGAGCATTGGACAATCCTCTTTGCAGGTCGAGCAGCACACGGGCGTCGTTATCTCCGGAAAAGGCATACCGGTGAAAGGCGGTTCGTTCTGTGGCTGTTATTTCCACTTCTACCACGACATCCGTTAAAGATACGGCATAGTAACCGGGTGTTGCCTGCTGTGATTCCCTATTATATGTGCTTTTATAGTGTCCGTCTATTTTACCTGCGGAAAACGGGAACAGAAAGATATCCCCCAGATCGGGCACGCCTGTACCGTTCAAATGGGTTTGAGCAAATCCTTCGATAAAATCATCGTCATAATTATACCCCGAGCAATACCTCCAGGAACCGATACCTGATTCGGGACCTGCCTGTATCAACCCGAAAGGGACACAGGCTCCCGGAAAGGTATGCCCGTTATCGGCGTTGCCGATAAACGGGTTTACATACCGGCAGTAATCCGGTTCTTCCGGTTGGTTACCAGAACAGGATAATAGGAAAATGAAAACAGGAAATATCAATAATAGTTTCTCCATAATTTTTATGTTCAAGTTCACCGTGGGTTGAGACGCCACGGCTAATGATGTGTCGCCACTCCGTGGCTATTTTTCTTTATATGGTTATTCTTACAGGGGGTGCATAATTGTGCTTGGCTTCTGCCTGGGGAGCATCGATCAATGCGCCGATGATAAAATAATAGGGTTTGCCTTCTTCCAGTTCCGATGAATAGGAAGTAACATCCAGCCTGATGGTGTATAGTTTATCTTCCGTGGGAACTTCATTGATAGTGGCTTCCACGAAATTCAGCTTTGAACCGTAGCCTACCGTAGCCTGCTGATGAAAGTATAGGCCTATGGTGGCTACATTATTCGGTACGGTAGTTTCCATATTGAAAGTGGCGGTGATGATGTTATCTTCTTTTTCTATCTTCGCATTTTTTATGCGGATATAGGGAATGACTTCAAAATTTATCTCGGTATCTCCCTGAACCTTTACTTCTATAGGATCCATCGGGACAAAGTTTCCCCGCTGCAACTGCATGGTGTAGGTACCGGAAAACATCAGGTTGTTTCTGTAAGTACCGTCGTTTTTAATGATCTGGTACTGGGTAACCGGATTCTGAAATCCATGTTCTACATATTCGATTTGTGCTCCGGAGACAATGTCCTGCCTAACGAGTTCTTTGGTTTCCATATCATATATTCCGCCGTATATGGTAGCATCGGGTCCATCAAAATTATCCAGTTCACAGGAATGAAATAACAGGGTACATATACCTGCAATCAACATATATATCTTTCTACTTCTCATGATTTTCATTTTTAAACAAGTTAATACTGGGGATTCTGAATTAATCCGGACGATCCTATTCCCGGAATGGAACGGTAATACTGATAAGGAAGGAAGTTAACAGCATAGGCATACCTTATTCTGGTACGTACCATGATATACTGCGGTTTATCTCCCCTCAAATCCAGTAACGGCATTAATCCCAAGCGCTGTTTTCCACCGTCAAATGCCTCGTGAAATTCTCTTCTTCTTATTAAGTCCCAGAAATGTTTATTCTCGAATGCTAGTTCCACCCGGCGTTCCCTTAATACATTCTCCAACGTAAGCGGTATTTCTGTCGTATGTCCGGCCCGGCGGCGGATGTCATTGATTGCTTTAGCAGCCTTAACCTGTGCATTGTCTGCCGTGTATCCGCTTTCCACGACTGCTTCGGCATAGTTGAGTAATACTTCTGCATACCGCATATCGATATAATCGGTAATGGACTGGTTCCATGTAGGAGTAACATTTACTTTCTCGCTTAAAAACTTACGCATCAGAAAACCGGTACGTGTCATATTCCCGAAACCATAGTTGCTGAAACCCGAATATTTCAATGCATTATCGGCACCATAGGTATAATACGTGAGGCCATTGTGTTCATACGAATCGTCAACATCCACGATGGCTTCTCCGGTAGGTTTCACAAGGCCGCCCTGTATAATAAGGGTCTCTCCTTTCCACACTCCGCCGGGATAATTTATCGAAGCAAAGAAACGGGCATCTTTATTCCGAAAGATTTCTTCCGGCGAATCGAATTTGCGGTAACTTCTCAGCCGGTGGTATCCGCCATTATCTATTTGTCCGTTTTCCAACGTGATAATCGGAGCTGATTCCCCCGGTTTCGTGTAATCCTCATACATATCCACCAGGTCAAGCGTCGGATTAAACCGTCCGGGGTGAGGCCATGAGAAAGTGGTCTGGTTCGGGTTATACCAGATATCATAATTATGAGCCGTTCCCTGTCCGGGACGAACAAATCCTTTCAGGAAGATTGTTTCTTCACTGGCTACATAAGGAGTTTCGAATAGAGCCTGGTAATTTTCGGCAGCTTCTTTCGGATCGGCAGGTTCCGGCCGGTATAAGGAAAATTTTCCCGATGCCATGATTTCATGGGAAGCTTTTATACATTCGGAGTAATACCTGTCGGCTTCCGATTCATCAATCCCTACAAGTCCCTGGCTAACGGCCGTTCCCGAAAGGGTAGCGTTTTTCCAGTATTTTGCCAGGGAAGCAGCATGTAAAGCCGCTCTTGATTTCAGGGCCAGCGCAGCCCATTTGGTTGCCCTTCTATCATAATTGCCCCAGGCAGAAGCATCTTCCGGCAGATTGGCGATGGCTTTATCACATTCTTCCAGGATAAAATCCCAGGTTTCTTTCTCCGTACTTCTCGGTACTTTCAGGTCATCTACTTTACCGGGTATGTATTCCTGAGTTTCTTTAATCAACGGAACACCCCCATATCGTTTTGCCAGACCGAAGTATAAATAGGCCCTTATAAAGGAAGATTCTCCGATAAGCAGTTTTCTTTCTTCGTCCGACACATTCAGGTGTGGGATTTCGTCAATCAGCAGGTTGACATCCCGATTTAATTCGTATCCTTCTGTCCACCATTGGAAATCATTGGCTGTTACTCCGATATGCCAGTCCGAATGAACGCCGTCCAATGTATAGGTGTCCATAATGATTCCGTTGGTATTATAGTTCGCTTTATTGGTTACGTTAAAGCCGAACTCATTGCTGTAGGGGCAATAATTAAAATCTTCTATCGGTAACTGATAATACAGATTCGCCATGTATTGTTTTACACCTTCCGGGTCTTTAAACAGGCGGTCTCCATCTATTTTATCTTTCGGATCCAGATCCAGCACATCCGTACATCCTGTAAAAGCCAACAATATGGTAAGGAAAAAAACGGATATATTTCTATTATTTTTATAATTTTTCATACGGATAATATTCTTAGAATGTGAGGGTTACTCCAAAATTAAAACTCTTTGTCAACGGATAATTAAACCCGGCACTGTATGCTCCTTCGATTTTTTCAGGATCAAATGCCTTGACAAAAGAATCGGCAAAAGTGAAAAGGTTGTGTCCATTGGCATATATACGAAGGTTCTCGATGTAGAACTTTTTCACCAGATCGGCAGGAAGGGTATATCCTATTTCCACACTTTTCAGCCGGAGGTAAGAGGCATCTCTCCGAAAAGCAGCACTTTCTCTGTACATACCGGCTCCGTTATTGGATGTTCTGATAGAAGGCCAAGCGCCGGGAATCCATTCGCTGTTCAGGTCGTATGGGTCCGAAAGGTGCCACCTGTCATAAAAATAGGCCGGGGTGTTGGCGTTGAAGGCCAGCATGGATCCGTATACTTCCTGAAACCGCACGGTGTATTTAGCCGATCCCTGCAACAACGCATTCAGGTCAAAGCCTTTGTATGCGGCATTGATGTTGATCCCATAATGCAGTTTCGGTTGTCCTCCCCAGAATAAAGGGACTTCGTCTTTTCCATCAATAACTCCATCGCCATTGATGTCTTTAAATTTAAAGCTACCGGGCAACTGGCGGTTATTTCCATAATTTCCTGTTTCATGGAGGGCCGAATTATAAATATCTTCATAGTTCAGGAACTGGCCTTCTATTTCGTATCCCCATAACACATCGCTCCACCGGTTAGACTGCATGTACCGCCATCTTTCGTAGCTGCTACCGAATTCGGATTCTTCGACATAGCGGTTCATGGTACGGGCAAAGTTGAAGTTTACACTGATGCCATAGGAAAAGTCTCCGATTTTATTCTGGTGATTCACCATAAATTCGATTCCCCTTACCCTGTCGGTATTCAGGTTTTCCTCCGGGAGTTCTGCTCCGAAAGTATTGGGAAGAGAAACGTTCCGCCGGGAAAGCAAACCTTTTCTGTCGCGTTGGTATACATCAAATTCAATATTCAGGCGATTTTTGAAGAAACTGGCATCCAGTCCGATATCTGCGATAGTTGCGGTAAACCAGGTAAGATCCCTGTTGATAATGGCAGGAGAAGAAATTCCGGAAGTATAGGACCCATCACTGAATTCGTATCCGGTATTGCCTCCTACCGTGTACCCGGCTATATACTGGAAAGGATTTCCTGCATTTTCTCCTACTTTCCCGTAGGAAGCACGGAATTTTAAATTGTCCAGCCATGTCAGATTGTCTTTCATAAAATTTTCTTCCGAGATTCTCCATCCACCCGATACGACAGGAAAGAAATCCCACCTGTTATCCGGATGGTAGCGGTATGAACCATCATAGCGGAAGGCAAATTCCAGCAGGTATTTGCCGGCAAAGTCATAATTAAATCTGCCGACATAAGAGCGGTTTCCGGTTTCTTCTTCGTATCCGTCCGTTTCCTGGTTATCCTTACCGGCCTGATTGATCTGGTCATTGGTATAAAAGTCATACCGGCGTTGCAGCCAGGAATACCGCATGTTTGTTTTTGTCTGCTCATATACCAGGGTTACGCCTACATTATGGACATCATTAAAGAGTGCTTTGTAGGAAGCCTGTGCCTGGAGTACCATTCTGTCATAATCGGTATTGCTGTTGGAGATACGGGCCGGTGTATTTTGTTGTTCTGCCTTATATTCCCCGGTTGCTTCATCGTAGGTATACAGGTTATAGGGTTTTACCAGGTTTTTCGCCAGGGAATTATTGCTGTCATAGGCAGCCGTTCCCTTAAGCTGAAGTCCCGGGAGGAAAGGAGCATCGTATGTAAGGCCCCATGAGGACTGGAAAGATTTGTTCTTTGAATCGTTGTAGCCGACTACATCCCGGTTCATAAGGGCAAGCGGATTATCAAACGTGGTTTTTGCCAGATAGTCCGGATTTCCGTTTGCATAAGGGGATTCCGTAGGAAGGGACATCTGTGCGGCTTTAAATATCCAGTAAAACTCGCCCGGATTTTTCCTTGTATCGTATCTGCCCGATAAAAGGACATCTGCCGTCAGGTAT
Organism: Candidatus Azobacteroides sp.; assembly: GCA_021201815.1. Taxonomy (GTDB): domain Bacteria; phylum Bacteroidota; class Bacteroidia; order Bacteroidales; family WRGA01; genus WRGA01. The sequence goes on from JAJQEC010000066.1 coordinate 72,656, forward strand.
TTACTTAATTTGGCTGAAAGGTTGCTTCTTACGGTATAGCGTTCATAATTGATATCATTGCTTTTCACTAATCCTTCTTCGTTGTAGTATCCGAAGCTGACAAAGTAATCGACCGCTTCATTTCCTCCTGAAACGGAGATGTTATGTTGTGTCTGGAGAGCGTGCTTCTTCATGACCAGATCGTACCAATCGGTACTTTCATACCCAGGCGCTCCCTGTTTCCATTTTTCGAGTTCTTCTTTTGTAATGGACGGAGGCAGCCCCATATTTGCATTCGCATCGGCGAGCATTTCCTGTAGCTGGGCGGCATTGGCCATTTTGGGAACATTTGTCGGGCTCTGGAACCCGACGCTTCCGTTATATACAAACTTAGGTGCACCTTTGAACCCTTTTTTGGTTGTCACGAGAATTACTCCGTTACCGGCATTAAATCCATAAATGGCAGCAGAGGCATCTTTCAGGATAGAGATGCTTTCTATGTCATTCGGGTCCAGCCGCTGGAATTCGGAAGCGCCGTCCCGTGCAATTCCGTCTATTACATATAACGGAGCACCGAAACCGCGGACATTGATATTGGTATTGAATTCTCCGGGCTCACCGGCCTGTTGCCGTATCTGTAACCCGGCCACTTTTCCCTGTAGGCTCTGTGCCAGGCTGGAGTGGGTGGTAGTCATAATTTCATCAGACTTGATAGAGGAAATAGCACCGGTAAGGTTTCCGCGTTTCTGGGTTCCGTACCCTACCACGACTACTTCGTCCAGCAATTTGTTATCTTCTTCGAGGATAATTTCGAAAAAGGATTTTGCTCCGACCCGTACGTCTTTTGTCTGGTAGCCGATATAGGTTACTGTTAATACACTCTTATCGGATACAGATAAAGAGAAAGTACCGGACATATCCGTAAGGGCACCGTTGCCGGTTCCTTTTTCCACAATACTTACTCCGATCATAGGTTCCCCTTCTTCATCTTTTACGGTACCGGAGATGGTTTTTTTTTCGCCAAGTGTTTGTTGTCCCTGTGTAGTCATATCTTTCCTGAAAAGGACGACCTGCCGGCCTGTAATTTCATATCCGACATTCGTAGAGGCAAACAACATTCCCAGAATGGTATCCAGGTTTTTATTCTCTGCCTTGATGCTTACTTTTCTGTCTACGTCTATTAATGTACTGTTATAGAGTAAATGAACATCCGATTTTTCTTCCAGGTAATTCAGGACCTGTTCTACAGTCACATTTTCCATATTCAACGAGATAGTTGTTTCCTGCGAAGATCCGGGTTGCTGTCCGAAGAGGTTGCAGACAAATCCTACCAGAAAGAGAGGGATAATTCTTATCCCGACAGGAAGTTTCAGGAACAGGCAATAGCACGTACTGCTGATTTTTTTGTTAGATTTCATATGTTATTTTTATTTTTACATTAAGGTCATATGCAACTGGCATAGTTTAAAATAGCCTCCTATTATGATGGTGTAGATCATGTTTTTCCCCGTTTCGTGAGGAAGACCGTTGGTATAGACTTCGTTTCATAGGTTACATTTTCCGGGTAATTGAGTTAGCATCACTGAATGCATTCATCCGGATTAACAAGAAGAACGGAAATAGAATAAGGGGTTACTCCATTGTCCTTATTATTGAATTTCAGCCTGATTTTTTGTGTATATGTTTCATTTTATTTTACTATTATATATGTGTTATTTTCTGGTATTGATAATTACCTTCTTTTTTGAGAAACTATAATCCGATCCCTGCTCAGGTTCAATGATGGTGTATTGTACCGGTGCTGTCCTTTTTATCAGCCGGAGTATTTCGTCCAGGCTTTCTGTGGTAAAAGTAGCGGAGTAAGCATATCCGGGTAATTCTTCTCCTTCCAGTTGTATGTCTACATTGAAATGACGTGAAAGCCTTCGGGCCACTTCTTGCATACCGGTACGGCGAAAGGCAAGGCGACCGTCTTTCCAACCGGTTTTTTCAATCATATGCACCATCGATACGGCCATGTTACCTCCCTGTTTATGATATGCCAGATGTTCTCCTGGCAACAGGTTCTTCTCTATGTTGTTCTTTTTATCCAGCACCTGCACGTTTCCTTCTACCAATGTGACATCGATGCTTTTTTCATCGGTATACCCATTGATATTGAATTCCGTTCCGAATGCACTTACGACTAATTCATTATTAACCAGGACATCAAACCGGTTGTCCCGGTCGGATTGTACTTTAAAATAGGCTTCTCCCGACAGGTGTACTGCCCGGCTACCGCTTGTAAACCGGTCCGGATAAGACAGGCTTGAGCCGGAATTCAGCCAGACTTCTGTTCCGTCGGCCAGATTTATTTTTGAAATTGTTCCTGCCGCTGCAGTCACAGTGAATTGCTGAACCGGAGCATCTTTTAATTCCCGGAGTTCCAGAGCCAATATGCCGGAAAGAATCAGCACCGGCAATAAAAGGATGGCTGCGGCTGAACGGGAAAACATAAGAATGCGGGTTTTTATCCGGTCTTTTTTTATCCTTTTTAAAAGCTGTTGCCAGTTCTTTTCGGTATCGATGAAAGCTTGCTGCCTGAGTGCGGAAGAGGTTTTCCATAGAAATGCTATTCTTTCTGCTTCCTGACGAAGCTTTTCGGAATTCCTTATTTCTTTTTCGAATATTTCCTTTTCTTCCGGCGACAACCCGCCTTCTAAATACTTTATTATGTCTTCTGTTGTTATTTCCACCATCTTTTATTTGCCCTTACATTATCGTTCGGGTTATTTATATTCTTAAGACGTGTGAAATAAGATATACCCTACGGAAAATGTTTTTTAATTCCGGACAGCTATGGTTTTATTAGTTTTTCAGTTTTGTCAGCCGTGGGTTGAGGGTTGAGATATTAGCCGTGGGTTAAGACCGCACGGCTAATAATATACCGCCACTCCGTGGCTGGCCGATAGGTTTTACCGGACAATAAGTTTATGTGTGGTACCATTTATTCTTATCAGATATATGCCAGCAGAGGCAGGATACCTGAATTCTCCGGTTGCCGGGCCGGTATATATTGTTTTACCCATGATAGTATAGATTTCTACCGGGATTGTTCCTTCAGTTATAATTACTAACTGTTTCTCTTCCGCATATACGATAGAGGGAATTTTCACCTTCTTAAGACTTAGTGCTATGCTTCCATCCGAATAATAGCTTGTGCTTTCGGTCACATTCTCTTTTTCTATCATATCCTGGTCATCTCCTTTGTTAAACTGGATAGAAACCCGTTCTACCGAAGCATCGAAGGTGTAATAATACCAACCTGCCTGCTCAGAGTCTTCCTGCATCAGGATACCCGGCCACATTTCAAAACCCGGTAAGGGGATACCCAGATCTCCCCAGGCATGGATGTATACAACAGGCCAGTCTACAGGCTTCTGAAAACGAATCGTAATGCCTTTTTCATCCCGGATATTATTATTTATGCTTCCATCCGAATTGTAATTGGTGCTCTGTGTTACATTTTCTTTGATGATCAGACCCTGGTCATCTCCTTTATTAAATTGAATAGATACCTTTTCTACCGAAGCATCGAAGGTGTAGTAATACCAACCGGCATAGTCGGGGTCTGCCTGCATCAGGATACCCGGCCACACTTCAAAGCCCGGAAGAGGTACACCCTGGTCATCCCAGGCATGGATGTATACGACAGGCCAGTCGGCAGGTTTTTGAAAACGGATGGTAATTCCTTTTTTATCTCCTATATTATTGTTTACGCTTCCATCCGAATTGTAGTTGGTACTTTGCGTCACATTTTCTTTGATGATCATATCCTGGTCATCTCCTTTATTAAACTGGATGGATGCTTTTTTTACCGACCCATCAAAAGTGTAATAATACCAACCATCGTAATGAGGATCTTCCTGCATCCGAATGCCCGGCCACATCTCAAATCCCGGAAGAGGGATACCCTGATCATCCCAGGCATGGATGTATACGACAGGCCAGTCGGCTGGCTTCTGAAAACGGATGGTAATGGGTGACGGAGCAGGCTCTCCGGTTCCGATATCCGTGTTGATGCTTCCGTCCGAATTATAATTGGTACTTTCCCTTACATTTTCTTTCACAATCAGCCCATCGGCATCTCCTTTATTAAATTGGAAAGATACGCTTAAGAAAGAAGGATCGAACGTGTAGTAATACCAGCCCTCGTGCTCAGGATCCGGCTGCATCGGAATACCAGGCCATGTTTCAAAACCAGGCAGGGGTACACCCTGACCGTCCCAGGCATGGATATTTACGACCGGCCAGTCGGCAGGTTTCCGGAAACGGATGGTAATCCCTTGTTCCGGTTCTTCGGGCTGATCGGGTATTTCATAGTCTGTCCCGTCTTTTATACTTTGAACCAACGGTTCGAGAATATCGTACAGGTTAGTGACCATCTTAGCCGTTCCCTGATTGTTGGGATGTATGCCATCCGAGAAATCACCGGCTTCCAGCCAACCGGTGGAATTGATGAAGTGAACTTTTTTATCACCTGCTTCTTTCAATTCCTGTACTTTCGAACGAATTACATTTTTAAAGACTTTCGTAAACGGATTCATAATGGTGATATGGGTATCCGGATAATGGCCCCGTATTCTTTTCAGGAACTTATCCAACCGTTCGGAAAATACTTCATCCGTAGCATTGTATATCCAGGCGACACCATCCGAATCATTGGTTCCCAGAAAGATAAATACGATATCCGGCGTATAGGTGGTGAAATCCCACGGGACAAAGGTGCCATCCAGATCCGGCATATACGAATACCTGTAATTCTTCAGCCCGAAATAAAGCGAATCCATTCCTACCCGGTCTTCTTCGAAGATGCTGTATCCAGAACAAAGGGCAATAGCGCTGGATGCAATCTGGGTATGGTCACATCCTAACCGATCGGAAACCTGCCAGGAATAATTATATGTGTACATTCCGTCAGGGCCTCCGCCTTCTGTGATAGAGTCACCTATGAATTCTATCAATAGTTTCTTTTTGGATTTATAGGTTACGGCACCTTGTTCCAATGTAAATCCTTTGAATAATATCTCACTTCCTCCCACACCGGCACCTACAACCAGCGTATGGCGTCCCGGAGCTAAATTACCTAAATCCAGGTTCGTTCCGTTCTGAGCATAGACTGCCCTTGGTGCTTCGTCATCTATCTGAATGACAAGGTAAATTCCCTGCTGATTGGCCAGGTTTATTTTTACGAAAGTTCCTGTAAAGTCCACGCGCATAGAAGCTGCTGCCCAATGTCCGTGGTAATAATCCGTACGGGTTTTATCCCAACGACCGTTAAATTGAATGTTCCGGTCTGTGAGGGTTCCATTGCCGGGAGTATTGTATTCTGCATCGTCATCATTTGCCATGGCCGATATCGGAATAGCCAGCAAAAGACTGAAAAGGAAAAAAGAGAAATACCTTTTTAGAGCTGATATTTTTTTCATAAAGCTATGTTTAAATTATACGGTTATTTATTTCTGACTTACCGGAAAAGAGATAGGATACGGATAACAAAAATTAACCCGGAAGAAAGCCACGTAAGGTTACCGTAAAGGAATCACACGGCTGGTGATAATCATTACGTGGCTACGCCCGGGTTATATCATAGAAACAGATTTAAATATATTCATTCATTAATCTGTTATTATTACTTGATGAACTTCACGATTCCGTCCCCTGTCTTCAGGATATATATTCCTTTAGGAAATCCGGACATATCCAGGCTGCCTGATTTATCCTGTGCAACGGCAACTCCTGTTATGCTGAAAACAGAAAAAGAAGCGGCATCCACAGTTAAGACATCATTTATAAGGGTATATTTCACGTTGGATGGCTGAGCCGGTGTATTTTTTATGCCTGTTGTCCATGGGGCAACCACCTCAAATTCCTGGTCGCCTTCATATACAGCCTCTTCCGCTCCGGCAAATTTAAATTGATATTCCATCGTGTTTATAGGATAATCAAAATTTACATCAAAGAAGCGGGAGGGATTGGTAATATTAAATACATACACATCGTCTACACCGAAGTAAGTTTTTGCTTTTGTCCGTTCAGGATTTCCTTCATCATACGCTACGGATTTTTCCCAGTCGTTGATTCCCGAAGTAACGAATAAATCTCCGGTAATATTCGCTCCGACCTGTTCATTGTTCATCAATATAGCTATCGCCGTAGTCGCATTGGCTGCCGGGAGAGATCCACCTTCCGGAATAGGATATACCGTTGCAGGGATACCATTTGTTTTTATATCCTGTACAAGCACATGTGGAAAACGGATGTGGAAAGCAGCGCAGTTTATATCGGCATCCCGGTCTTTACTGAATACCCGAATGTGCATCACAAAACTTTCACTGTCTGTGGTTGATTCAATGTTACTTACCGCATATAATACACTGGGTTTCATAGTAATGGAATATACATATCCACCCCGGTGTGTAAGCATCAATTCTGGTTGTGCCAATCCGTATCCCCCGCCAAGATGCCCGTCTCCGGGATTTGAAGGTACCCATGTCCAGAGAGCCAGGGTAGCTTCATCTAGAATGGCTTTTATATCAGCGGGTTCGTCACTGAGGTCGAAATACCAGGTCACCTCTTCATCATAATTGTAAATAACAGGTTCGGTCCATATCCTTTTCGGAACAGAAAGAATCCCTTCCCCCCATTCCTGGGCAACTGAATAACTACCGAATGCAAGACAACCCATCAACAAAAAGAATAATTTTTTCATAATACAAATGTTTAATTATTAAAAATAGTAAGTATATAATAATGAGATAAAAGGATCTATATATAGAAAAACAGAAATATGAATACTGGTTTATTACATCGTTCATTTAAGGAACCAAAATCTTACAGGTGTCCTTATTTATCCGCAACAGATAGATTCCCGGCTGAACCGGATACCTGAACTCATGGGTGGCTGTTCCGGCATATAATAATTTACCTGAAATAGAAAATAAGTGTATCGTAACTGTTTCATTAAAGGAAGCGATAATCGAATTTCTTTCTGCACGAACCAGTGGTTTGTTATTCTGAGCCTGCGAAAGAGATACGGTCACATCATAAATAGAACCATCTTCATTATAAGCGGTACTTTCCATGCGGTTTGTCATGGTCTGGTCGTTATACAATTCGTTGCTGAAGCCGCCGTTTTCGAAGTCGTTGAAGTTAAAACTTACTATTTTCACAGAGGGCTCAAAAGTGTATATGTACCAGCCGGGAGCTTCCGCATCTTCCTCCATGATACGGCCGGGCCATGATTCCGGGAATATTACTCCTTCATCGTTCCAGGCATGGATCCGGATCACATTCCATCCCTCCGGCTTTTTTATCCGGATGGTAATCGAAGCAGGTCCGCTGTAAACAGAGGTGGTGTATTGTGCAGGATCGATTCCGTTTGCCCAGCCCCGGATCGAAATGCAATTATACGTACCATCATAAGGAATAAATACATAGACTTCATTCTCTTCGTCGTAAAATCCGCCCCATTGGGATGATTCGCCATCCGGGCCGTACCGTCGCATGGAGATTTCCGTCCAGTCACCATCCGGGACAGTTAATTCATAGAGGTTTTCCTCCGAATCGCTCAGGGAGAACATAACCGATTGTTCCGCATTCGCTCCGTCTTTAAAGACCGCACCGAAAGTAGCATCGGCAGCCATCCAGTCCGCACCCGGGAAAAGATAAAATTTGCTGTCGGAAGCAGATACATGGATTCCCATCCATAAGAGAAGGTAAAACGTAAAGAACTTTTTCATGATATACTTATTAAAAGGTTAAGTAAAATATGTGTTTTTAAATTAGACGTACATGAAAAAAAATACCCTATCATTATTTTTAATAAAAATCGGATTTTATGATTTATTTCTTTTTTATCGGATGGAAATAAAAGGATAGATACCTTATTTTCAACACATTTCTCAAGTTAAGACTATCTATTTGTTAATAGACCGTAATTTTATGGCTGCCGGCTTGTTTTTATCCGGTAACCTGAACCGGTGAGAGTACGAAGGAAACGATAAAGTGTTAATTTATAGCGTATGTATGGATTTTTTCTGAATTTTGTATATCTTTACTTTTTAATATCGGGTAAGCAACATCCCTATTCCATAAAATGATACCAGGTAAGAATAAAATAGCTATATTAGCTGCGTATAGCCTTAATTTCTATAATTAATTCTCGTTAATGAAAGATTCAACAGCAATTGACCAATTATTTTGGAGAATAGCTGTCAAAGATGATGAAAGGGCTTTTCAGGTTCTTTTCTTTGATTTTTTCTCTTCCTTATGTGTGTTTGCCCATAGATATATAGACAATTGGGAAACCTGTGAGGATATTGTTCAGGATACGTTTTATAAAATCTGGAAAAACAGGAAACAAATAGAAATAAAAACCTCTGCCCGTAGTTTTCTCCTGACCAGTGTAAAAAATTCGTGTATTGATTATATACGGAAAAAGAATACGGAAATGACATGGGTGGAAAAGGAAACGCAGGACAATGCTTTATTAGACAATGCCGGAGATTTGTACTCACATGTGGAACTGGAAGAAATGCTGATGACCGCATTGGCTAAATTACCGGAAAATATCCGGTTGGTATTTGAGATGAACCGCTTCGAAGGAAAGACATATAAAGAAATTGCGTCGGAATGCAACATTTCCGTAAAAACGGTGGAGGCATATATGACAAAGTCTCTTAAATTTCTTCGGAAAGAACTAAAGGATTTCCTGCCATTATTAATTCTTCTATTAATATAGGTTACAAATAATACTCCGGCCAATGAGAGAAAAGACGGAACATATTATCGGTTATCTGGAAAAGAGATTATCCCCGGAAGAAAGAAAAGCTTTTGAGGAGGAAATAAATACATCCCCGGAACTTAAAAAAGAAACGGAAGATTTCGCATTTATCCTGAAAGCTTCGGAAGAATTTCCGCTTCATAAAAAAATTGATGTAAATAAAAACTGGGAAGCCCTTTCTTCCCGAATAAAAAAAGAACGTTCAAAAACCGTTGCTTTAAAATATCTGAGAAATGCGGCAGCCATCCTGTTATTGCCCTTATTGATCCTTTCTGCGGTTTTACTCAAAAAGATGAATGGCCTGGAACGGGAACCGGCACAGGAATTAAGTGTTTCTGCTACTCAGGGAACAATCTCCCGGATTACCCTATCGGATGGAACGGAAGTCTGGTTAAACTCCGGCTCCACGCTTTCCTATCCTGATAAGTTCAAAAAAGGCAATCGGATGGTTCGCCTGTCCGGAGAAGCATTTTTTAAGGTATCAGCCGATAAGAAGAACAGGTTTACAGTCGTATTATCCGATAGCCTGTCCGTAAGTGCCTATGGAACCGAATTCAACATTTCCTCTTATGAAAATGAGCATGCAACAAAAGTAACCCTGATTAGCGGAAACCTGGAGATTAAAAAAAACAATACCGAAAACTATGTGATGGAACCCGGACAGGTATTGCTATATGATAAAACGAGCAATCGATTTACTATTTCCGAAGCAAATATAGCCGTGGAAACAGGGTGGAAAGACGGAAAACTCGTATTCCGGCGCTCAGATATGATGAATGTGGTAAAACGTCTTTCCCGTCATTTTAATGTAAATATACAACTGGAAGGAAAGGAACTGTATGATTATGAATATTCAGCCACTTTTACCACCGAAACGTTGCCGGAAATACTGGAACTGCTTGCAAAAACAGCTCCTATCACCTATGAAATAATAGAAAGGGAGCAATCAACTGACTATAGTTTTCCTCAAAAGAAGATTATACTGAGAATGAAATAGGAAATAAAAACTATTCAAGACAATGGGAAAGACTGAAAATTACGGAATCGTATATGTTTTAAGTAATCCGGCCATGCCGGATCTGGTAAAAATAGGTATGACAACGCGTAATGAGATTGATAGCCGTATGCGTGAGTTATATAGTACAGGAGTACCTTTTCCGTTTGAATGTGAATATGCCTGTAAAGTAAGGGTAGATGATTGCCTGAAAATTGAAAAAGCATTGCATGTTGCTTTTCATCCGTACAGGGTAAATGCCAGCCGGGAATTCTTTAAAATTCTTCCGGAACAGGCAATTGCCATTCTTAAATTATTGGATAAAAACAACGATATCACTCAGGAAGTTACTGCTGAAATCAATGAAGATATTACTACAATAGATAAAATAGCAGCCCGGAAATTTAAACAAAACCGTCGTCCTCCGCTTAACTTCTCTGAGATGGGAATTCCGGTCGGTTCTGTTCTCCAATTCAAAAAAGACGAACAAACAATTGAAGTTGAAGTATGTGCGAACAGGAAAGTATTGTTTAATAATACGGAACGTTCCCTGACGTCTGTTACACAGGAATTATTAGGGCTGGATTACAATGTACAGCCTACACATTACTGGACTTACAACGGGGAAAATTTAGGAGATATATACAATAAGACATATACAACAGAAGAATAATATGTCATCCTATTAGTTCTTTTTGCAGGAAAGGTCCTATCCGGTTTTGTTTGAGTTTCAGGAAAAACAGGTCTTTAATTTTTCTAAACAAACATAGGACAGGAATACCAATTTTTTATTCAACTGGTATCTAGTTGCAGGAAAAGTTTTTCCGTTTTCCAAAAAATTCAGATTATAATCGAAGGAACGATCGTTTTCTATATAAATCTTTATTTACTCAGACAGATACACATACTCTCCAGGAGAAGTTTTAACATGTAACAATTGTATTTTCCTGATTTGTTGTAATTCCGTAAGTTGTTTTCCTGTCATCCGGGAATCCCGGAGAGTGAAATGGAAATATTTGTAACTGCCAAATACATCGGATTCGAAAAGTAATTTGTAATCCTCAAAAGAGGTAACCGGGAATTTATCTGAAAATCCATCGGTATAGTCCAGCGCCCGAAGGTTTTTCAAGTTTGTAGAGCCAGCCAGGTTACGGATAAAATGTTGATGGTCCATTCCGGCCTGTACAGTCAGTAATTCTATGGGAAGTTCTCCTAACTCAAAAAAGGATGAATCCGGAGCAGAGGGCACCTGCAGTTCCCTCAGAACCGGCATCTTTGAAACCAGTTTTGCAATCATTCCTTCTTCATCATAAGCTGGCCCGATGATACTCATGTTGTGATCACCCGGGTCAGTAAGGGCCACCTTAAACACTTTCAGATTTTCAAATACCACATCCGATCCGGCAAGCCGTGTAAAATCCCAGTTACGGATACCATTTGCTCCTTCATCCGGCCCTGTAAACTCCAGAGAAAGGATATGAGAAGGATTTTCTATCAGGAAATCAATAAAAGCTGCAAAGGCATAATTCTCTCCTTCTTCGTATGCATGTTCTTCTACCGGGCCATCGTCATATCCTTCCCCGTAAAATTGCACGGCATACAACGCACCTTTCTTTGCAAAACTGACATAAGGCATCTCCTGAAGATAGCCCTCCCATTCTTCTGCATGGAAACCGGAGATCCGTTCCTGTAAAGCAAGTAGTTTCTCGATCATGGATGATACGTTATTTTTAAATTCCTGAAATAAATGTGTATGTACAAATATACCATTTATTTTTAATACGGAACAAGAAGGAAAGGATATATCATTTATTAAAACAAATAATTTTACCGAGTGTGCTAAGAAAATACGATTAGTGATATGCAAGGCTATACAGTTCATTGATGGTACATTTTTTCTCTTTTACGACATGGAAAGTAGTATGTGTTGACTATGTTGTTCTTTTTCCAATGAGATATTAAAGTGTTGACGGTTATTGTAAAGAAATCCCGGATTCTTTTACATAAAGTGATTAAAAGAATAAATCCGGCGGAAAAGGAAACGTTTAAACATTCTTTTATCGTATAAGAACCTTCCTCTTTCATATATAAATCCGGGACCTACTCATTAAAAAACTTATTATTATATTTACTTGTTAATTCATAGCACAAGAAAATATAAAACAATGGAGGTATAATTGTGTCAAAGCTTAATTCGTTAATTCTATTAATCAAGTCTCTTTCTAAATCAGAAAAGAAGGCCCTGGTACTTCATGCTTCACAGACTGAAGACAGCAAATTATACCTGGATTTGTTCCATATAATAGACAAAGAAAAATATGCCAGCACAGAAAATATTACCGGAATCTTCCGGAAAAAGCATCCTGCTTCTTTTTTAGCTGCCAATGTCAGGTATCTGTTTGATCTGATCTTACAGGTAGTGGTGGAACTAAACAGCAAGAAAAATAAAGAATACGAACTGTATCATTCCTATTTGAAAAGCAGAATACTACGGGAAAGAGGGTTATACGACGATTATTTGTCTTCTCTTCAGGAGACAAAAGAAAAGGCAAAAGAAATAGGGGAATATACACTTTTACTGACTCTTCAACGGGATGAGTTAAAAAGTGACTTATTAAATTACTTTGACCAGATTAAAAATGAAGAAGAGTTATTCAGGAAACAACAGGCCATTAATGAAAACCTGAAAATCATCCGGCAGATAAACGAACAATCTTTTCTTTATGAAATGCTCCGGTTTAAAGTAGAAAAACAGAAATCTACACAGAGTGACCAGCCGTATGTCTACAATGATTTATTGATCAGCGAAATGAGCCTGGTATCCAGCCTGAAGAATGAAATCTTCGAAATAAGCCGTCTTCATCAGCTTTTTCAGGCAAATTACTTTATAAATACAGGAAGCTACAAAAGTGCACTGAATGCCTTCTCAGAATTAAATCAACTTTTCCTGAAAAATGAAAAATACTGGAATAATCCTCCTGTATATTACCTGATGACCCTGATCGGAGTGCTTGAAAGTCTTTCCAGAATGAGGCTTTTTAAAGAGATGGATCCTTATAAAAAACAACTGTCCGTACTAATAGAAAAATATCCGTATGTAAGTTTTGTACTGGAAGTAAATGCGTTCCTTTTTATATATTCTGTCATTCCCCATATGTATAATAAGGAGTATAAAGAATGCCTGCATATCATATCCCGGTATAAGGAAATCCTTACCGATAAGCTTTTATCACTGCCACCCCGGTTATTTTTAGGTGTTTCGATCTGTCTGGCAGGAATCTATCTTATGAATAAGGAATTCGGGAAAGCGAAGAAGCAACTCATCCCTATCAGTCATGACAATGCTTTTTCCAGCTTAAAGATATTCCGGTCCGTACAATTAATGAACCTGATTATTTATCACGAACTCGGAGATACGGATTATATCGAATCTGTTATACGTTCTATAAAACGCAAAAACAAAAAAACAAATGAAGGTACTCAGGTAGAACGGTTTTTATTCCGGTACCTGGAGACCGACTGGATACTATTACCTTCCCGGAAAAAGGAGATACAAAAAGAAAAACTCCGAAATGAGATAAAAAATATAAAATACAGCATCGATGATCTTCAACTTATCCGGTTCTTTGACTTTTCAGAATGGATAGTGGAAAAACTTCAATAATAGTAACTTTTTCCATTCTTTTTATTACCTGTATAACAGTTAATTATAACATAAAATCATTACAAAATCCATAGTTGTGATTTTATTTCCGGGTATTTTTTGTTTTTGTATGGTATTTCTTTTTATGTATGTTTGAATATCAAAAAATAATACAACTTGTTTAAATAAACCATGAAGACAAAAAAAATTATCGTTTTAGGCAGCTGTAATACGGATATGGTAATTAAAACCGACCGTTTACCTGTACCGGGCGAAACCATCCTGGGAGGAGAATTCCTGATGACTCCCGGTGGCAAAGGAGCCAATCAGGCTGTGGCTGCCAGTCGCCTGGGCGGGAACGTATCTTTTATTACCAAAACAGGAAATGATATATTCGGACGTCAATCCCTGGAGTTATACCAGAATGAAAATATCAATACGGACTGTATTTTCTCAGATCCTGAAAACCCTTCCGGTGTGGCACTGATTACAGTAGATAAAAATGCTGAAAACTGCATTGTTGTCGCCTCCGGCGCAAATAAAACCTTATCGAAAGAAGAAGTAGATACATGCCGCGCTCATATAGAAAATGCCGATATCCTTCTGATGCAGTTCGAAATTCCGATGGAAACGGTAGAATATGCAGCAGAAATTGCGGCGAAAGCAGGAGTGAAAGTGATTATTAACCCTGCGCCGGCCTCCCATATATCCGATGAACTGCTAAAAAATACCCATGTCCTTATTCCTAATATGACAGAAGCTGAAATCATTTCCGGCATCAAAGTCAGCGACTGGGAAAGTGCTAAAAAAGCAGCAGACATAATGAATGAAAAGGGAGTAGATATCATTATTATTACCTTAGGCTCCTTAGGTGCTTTACTGAAAATGGACGGTGAATATTATGAAGTTCCCGTGGAAGTAAAAGTAAAAGCAGTAGACACAACAGCCGCCGGAGATACATTCTGCGGAGCTCTTTGTGTAGCGATCTCCGAAGACATGCCTATCCGGGAAGCAATTGCTTTTGCCAACCGGGCAGCAGGCATCACTGTAACTAAAATGGGAGCTCAGGTCTCCATTCCTTACAGAAAAGATATTACCTTACCATAAAAACACGACGATTATGTTTATAGTAGAAAGTTACGGAGTAGCTATACTCCTTTGTATAATTACCATGATTTGCTGGGGTTCCTGGGGAAATACCCAGAAGCTGGCCAGTTCGAAATGGCGGTATGAATTATTTTACTGGGACTATGCGATAGGAATGTTACTGTTCTCTGTTATCATGGCCTTTACACTAGGCAGTACAGGGGAAAGCGGAAGAAGTTTTATTCCTGACCTTTTGCAGGCAGACAGTAAAAATCTTTTAAGTGCCCTGCTGGGAGGAATCATATTCAATGCTTCAAATATCCTGTTATCCGCTTCTGTCTCTATGGCGGGTATGGCTGTTGCTTTTCCGCTGGGAGTCGGATTAGCCCTGGTGCTGGGAGTATTTATCAATTATTTCGGTGCCCCTCAAGGAGATCCGCTTCTGCTCTTTACAGGGGTTGGCCTGATTGTAGTTGCGATGATCTTAAACGGATTAGCTGCCGGTAAGAAAGGAAATACCTCCAATGATTCCGGCAAGACAAAAAAAGGAATTATGCTAGCAGCCGTAGCCGGTATCCTGATGTCATTCTTCTATCGTTTCGTAGCAGCGGCTATGGACCTGGAAAATTTTGAATCTCCGACAACCGGGATGATTACTCCCTACACGGCTTTTGTGGTTTTCGCAGTCGGCGTTTTTCTGAGTAATCTTGTATTTAATACCCTGGTAATGAAAAAACCGTTTGATGGAAAACCCGTATCTTATAAAGAGTACTTCCGGGGATCAGCCTCAACACACATGGTAGGTATATTTGGCGGAGCAGTATGGGCATTAGGTACATTATTCAGCTATATAGCAGCCGGAAAAGCAGGAGCAGCCATTTCGTACGCATTAGGACAAGGAGCACCGATGATCGCTGCCATCTGGGGAATATTTGTATGGAGAGAGTTTAAAGAGGCTCCCCAAACAGTAAATAAATACCTTTCCATTATGTTCATATTCTTTTTAACCGGACTGGGATTGATTGTATACGCAGGCACATAAAAATAAACATTTATACATATATCAGAAAAACAAAAATTCACATGAAAAATTTAATTTATATGATCAGCATGCTCTTCTTATTGGTAGCATGTACAGAAAAAAATAACGAGGTAAAAGAAGAATCCGGAAACAAAAAAGTAAAAATGATTCTGGATCTGGATACAGGAATCGATGATGCACTGGCACTTGCTTATGCATTGGCACATCCGGATATTGAACTGATCGGGGTAATGGCTTCGTTCGGGAATGTAACCATGGAAGAGAGTGTTACCAATACATTGGCACTCCTTGATATGCTTAACCACGCAGAAGTGCCTGTTTTTAAAGGAGCTGACCGGGCTACCGGGGAAAAGGAACCGTTTCATGTTCTGGAAATAAGCCGGTTGATCCATGGCAAAAATGGCATCGGAGATGTTAACGTATCTTCCAGTCCCCGTACAGCGAACAAACAGGATGGGGTTGACTTTATGATAGAGTCTGCCAGAAAATACGGCAAAGATCTGATGATTGTTGCAGTAGGCCCTACTACAAATCTTAATGAGGCAATAAAAAAAGAACCGGCATTGAAGAACCTGGTAGGAAAAGTGGTGATTATGGGAGGAGCGCTTATTGTAGACGGAAACGTAAATAAGTATGCCGAAGCAAATATTTACCAGGACCCGGTTGCTGCAAACGAGTTATTTACCAGCGGGACTCCCCTTACGATGGTTGGGCTGGACGTTACGCAACGGACAAAGCTGACAAAGAAAGATACGCAGATATGGCGGAACCTCGGCACGACTTCCGGAAAGATATTTGCCGATATGGTAGACTATTATATAGAAGCATACAATATAACTTCTCCCAGGCTGAACGGTTGTGCCTTACACGATCCGTTGGCCGTAGCAGTGGCTGTAGATCCTGACCTGGTTAAGATCCTTACCCTCCATATGCGCGTCGGCACCAGCCAGGAAGACTGGGGCAGAACAATCGGAATAAACGAGAAAATGAATGATCCGGATCCGAATGTATCTGTTTGTGTAGATGTGGAAGTAGATGAATTTGTTACCCGTTTCATGGATCTTCTCTCTCAGTTATTTAAAGCAAACTAATATCCTTTAACATATTAAAGTTCAGCGCCCCTCCTGTCACCTGACGGGAGGGGATGCTATCCTATACTATCCACTATGATGAAAAATAATAAATTTATAATAGCTTTATTTTCTTTTTCCTTCTTATTTCTATCGATAACCAACGGGCAGGAAAAAGCAAACGAAAAAATAATTCCACCGAACTGGTTTGTACACAATGTAAATATCGTTAAAAGCGGAAATACCCGCTTTGGCCCTACAAAAACCGATGACCTGTATCTCGAATACGAATTAATGGGAAGGCAAGGAATATTTGACTTTTACGGATACATCGATTTCCCTAAATTCTTCGGGGTCGGAAGCGACCATCTGGCCGGTATCTGGGATAAAGAAGGCACCAGGTCATTTGCCGATTTACAGGGACGTATGTCCATCAATGGGTTATTGGGAAAAGGACAAAACCAGGGCCTTTTTAAAGAATATTTTATATCCACCAATTATGTAGGAAACTTTGCCGAAGGGTTATCATCCTCTCATGTATTATGGCTGGGGCTGGGAACCAGTATCAATACCCATAGTAAATTAAACCTGGACGTGAATTTTTATATCCGGAAAACCTTTTCGGATTATGGTTCTCAAAATGAATATTCCTTACAGGGACACCGGCTGAAAATGAAATGGATTTATCCCATTACTTCCCTGTTTAACAATCAGGGATCCCTTACCTATATCGGATTCGGGGATTATGATTTTAATCTCGGAAAAGAACCGAAGGAAAAACCTTCCGATAATATAGGAAGCAATAATGCGTTGCAGATTTCCAATGTGCTCGATGTCTCTTATAAACGTTTCCATGCTGCTGCCGTAGCGCGTTACTGGTATCATGGAGGAGGAAGCAAAAATAACGGTGGTTCGTTTCCGGTAAATACGAACGGATGGGGATATTACTTCCTTATCGGATACAACCTTTAAAGGTAATCAGAAGATGCGTTAGGTTATTGAACAGATTTTTTTCAGGGAGCGTTCCCATTTTTTCCGAACGCTCCCTTTTTATGCTTTTCCGGAAGATGATTTTAACTATTGGCAGGAATCCTTCCCTCATCCTTCTTTCTATCCCTATTCTTCATCTTCGTCATTTTCTTCTTCTACATATTCCCGGGACAATACTTTCTCTATATCTGCTATCTCTTTTTCGTAGTTACTTTTACTGGTTAAACGGTCAATACTCAGGCAGGCTTCTTTTAATGAAGACAATATGATACGTTCTGTTTCATCCGCACCGACTTCCGGATTCTCTAAAAACCATTCCAGTTCGTCTTCAAAATCTCTTTTTACAGCGTTATAAAAATTAAGAGCTACATCCGGCTGCCCGATCCGTTCCTTTATGTCCGCAGCCCTTAACATATCCGGTCCTACCTCTTCTTTGTAATGTCCCATAATTGACAGGGTAACCTGGGTACGTAATATAGTCACTAAGTGTTCCCTGTTCAGGTCTTGTTTTTCCTTATAATAATAAATCAAAGAGCCCAACCCGCTACGTATACCCGCAGCTTCCATCCACACCATTGCATTGATAGAATTAGCGGGATACCCGTTTGCCTGTTTCCGAATATCTTTTACTAATCCGGGTAGAGAATCCACTACCTTATCTGCTACCTGTTGAAGAAGGTTTTCATATTGTTCGTTTACATCCAATGCAACTACCACCCGGATAAGGGAATTTATCAGAAGGCTGCAATCTGTCCGGATCGTAGTTAAATCCTGATTTTCCAGGGTTTCAGAGAATGAACCGGTAAAAAGTTCCTTTAGCACATTTTCTAATACGTTTTCCGGATGTTCATTACCGGAAAGGAAATCGAGTAACTCGGTTATCCGGTTTTCAAGAATCATATCCCAGATGAGTTTCCGGTCATTATCAAAAAAGCTTTTCAAATTGTCTGTAAGCCTAAGCTGATGAGTCATATTTCTATTTTAATTGGTTTATGGATAAGTAAAAGTAATAATATAATTCATATCTGGGCACGGACAGCCAGAACAAATTCTGGTATGAGTATGTAAAGGGTTTATACTGGCTGGACTTCTCACGTGTATGTTTCGGAAGATAAAAAGCAGGCTGTATTTTTGCCTATAGCCTGTATATTATGGCAGAACCACTTACTTTCAGCCAATCCTACGTGGACTGGACCCCGACAAAAGATATAAGATAAAAGAACGAAATACCGCAAACGACACCTCTGACTTCCAGGGAAATAACAAAACCTTTACAGGTGATTACCTAATGAAGGAAGGAGTGCATCTAAATCTTAATTTACCTTTTGAAAGTATGGCGCTACTCCTTGAAGAGGAAGAATAACATTAGAAGAAACAAATTTAAATTTCTCCTTTATTTCTTTAAGTAGTTTTCGACCAGGATGCAGCCTTATGCTATCCCTGACTTTGGCTTTATTCCTGATCTGCAAACTTCTGCTTTTTAGAAAGCCGGATAAGTGTTTTTGCGATTCTGTCTACCTTTGTCTGGTCTGTTTTTGCAGCATAAATCCACTTAATGTAATGATGTTGTTCGTTTTCTTTAAGGGAATGGAAGAACTTCAACGCTTCAGGTTCATCTTCCAAGCACATCAGGAATTCTTTCGGAATTTCCAGCGGTTCATTGTCGGAATATAAAACTACATGTACACAATCGCCTGCCTGTTTCTGTATCTTTTTCCGTATTTCCGCTTTTACAGGAAGAAACAGTTCGCCGTTACCAAATGGCATTAAATGATATTTTTTGATTTCAAATCCATCAATGGTACCTTTCACTTTCACCCAACCGAAAGGAGCATTTTTGTCCGGTAACACTTCAGGAAGAGAAGCATAGGTCCAACCGCTTTTTCCAGGAAATTTTTCAAGCAAACATATTTTATCTACCAATGGATTTTCCATACATCTGTATTTGTTACAAATATATGATTTTTTAATATATGGCCATTGGATTTTCGGAGGAATTGCAAGGCATTTTTTTGTGGAGGAAGGAAGTAGAGGGTTATGACCAAACCCCTCCCCTTTGACGAAGTCAAAGGTACTCCCCTTCTCCGAGGGGAGAGGGGGTGCATTGCTTATCTCCGGGTATATACAAAAGGTAAAATACCAGCGACTCTTCCCTTCCTTGAAGGGAAGTACCTTTTCCTACGGAAAAGGGGTAGGGTTAACCCACGGTTAAACAGTCAGAAAAAAAAGCTGACCAAAACCGGAGAAAACAAAGAAATAACCTTACTTTTCCCTTATCATCTTGTTTTTTTATAAACTCATTTTCTTTGTGTGATCTTCCCTTACTGTCTTCGTCCTGACCATATACACTCCGGTCTTTACTTCCGGGTATAATGTAGTGCTTGTCGAGAAAACATTGTTTTTCTTGTATATAAGTTTTCCTGAAACATCGAAAACAGATACTTCAATGATATCACAGGCAGGAGAATTTACAATGATACTCTTATTATACTGATAACAATATACACCGTTGTCTACCAAACTACTTTGTGTAATTTCCGAACCATTGTTCCTCAAATAAAGGTAGAAACGACCTTCATTGTTTTCCAGCATATCTCTTTCAAAGAAAATTTGATTTGATTCCTTTAAATCATATCTTTTATCTTCTTTACTGTCAATTAAAAAGATTTCTGAAAATGCACTTAACTTATCGGTCCCTTCAACAGTAATGGTAGCAGGTCCACTTAGCTTCGTTTTAATTCCTATCGGAATAATTTTTTCCGATACATCTGTATTCAGGCTATTTATTTCTAATGCTGTTTCATCCGATACGGTATATATATCGACCGGCAAAAATTTCTCATGAATAAGTTCGAGACTTTTTTCATCGGAAAACAATTTATAAATATCCTCACCCGGATCGTATTCATCTGAGGCCAATGAAGATAAAACAACTAACGCAGTATTTTCTTTATCGCCCATATTTAATTGTACTCTCACCACATTTTCTTGATTACTACTTTTCCTAGTGCTTCGGAGATTATTCATATCCGGTGCAATTGAAAGATGTTCCGGTATAAAAGCCAATGAAGGGGTATCTTCCTTAAGATGGATAATAAATGACTCCATAGGACGGATAAGAGTTTCGGAACCTTCTATTTCCAAAGCCGGCATATGTTCTGTTGAAAGGTAGGTCTGGTAATTAACTCCATCAAATATTCTGAAATAGGGTTGTATTAAATCCAGATTGTCTTCAACGAACATCTTAAAATCGACATACGACATAAGAGGATTACCAATAGCGACTGAATTTCCGGCTATCATTTGACCATTTAAAGCAGACAGTGAAGAAATATCAATCTGTTCAACAAGCCTTAGATTGTTATCAATAATCGTTTTCAACGCATCCGTTTCATAAATAAACCGGTACCGGTGGTCACCTCCCCAGTGGTCGGTGTAAGCTTCCCTTCCCAGACGTTTTTTATTTTCATTTGTCCATGTAATACTATCCATTGCTTCTTCATTTCCCCGGAAAAGCTGAAATGGAGCATATTCATCCCCGGCACTATTATCAGTTACCCATTCTCCATTATCTTCATAATGATACATGTATGTTATTTCCTCTCCATCAGCAGTAAGACGGGGAAATCTATAGGTACCATCAAAAGAACTTCCATTTTCTCCGAAGTTGATCACAAAACTCTGTCCAAGGGTTAATCTGTCTTTCAGGTTATTCAGAGGTGTTGAAAAATCCCCGACAGAAATAGGGGTTTCCCCATCCATATCGGAATTTGCTTTAAAATATCGTAAGTAAATACGCGGGTCAATACCGGCATAGGATCCCCAACTAGTGTCGGCATGGTAGTCGGCTGTATAAAGATACTTAAGAGGGGCAGAAATCATCGACCATATATTTGTTTCAGGTGAAAACTCGACAAAGGCTCTCCGGTAATGTAATTTATGAATTTTTCCAACGGATGCCCCATGTTGAAATGTAATGTCCCGACATTCATTTCCGTCACTAAGGACAGGATAATGGGAAGCATTAGAAGTGATTACTACGTCCGTACACCAGATTGGGCTTCCTTCCCCATCGGGGGTTTCCCAGTTATCTTTATTGTTCCAGTCTTCCGCAGCATCTCCGGTTACTGAATTATTCGGCTTCCAGTATGCTAAATCCGGACTTACTACTGTTTGAAAGGTAAATACATCTCCTCCCACATGTTCAATAGTATATGTATTCTCTCCGGCTACTGCTTCATGAAATGTAATGATGATCGCATTTTCCGTGGGATCGTATGTTTTCGTCAAATTAGACATCGAACCACTGCTTTTTGTAAATGTATAGTTATTCGGATTTGTATCTAACGATTCCCCACCTGTTTCATCTTTTCTGATGACTACCTGAACAGGACATGAGACACAAGAGGCATCTATGGTAAGCTGGAAAGGACACACAGTGATGTAAATATTTGCAGAGTCATGTGAACCGCCTTCTTCTATAATCGTATAATTAATAACGGGCACCTCTCCCAAAAAATCGGGTGTGGTCTGTAGTACAAGTGTTCCATCGGCAGCAATGGTTAATACACCTATTCTATTATTACTTGCATCCGTAACAATGACTCTTTCACCTACCGCATATTTTACACTGTTTATTTCGTAAAAACTAACTGTCACGACTCCGCTTTCTATTGCTCCTTCTCCCGAATGGGCTTTATCATTATATAAAATATTATATTCAATACGCGAACCGGGTGTTGTGAGGATTTCATCATCATAAGCCAGGGGTCGTTTTTCCGGACCAAGGCAGTCTTCACTGATCTCAATGATTGTTATTTCATTTGAAATCATCGGGTTGTCGGAGGTAGTACTTGTGTAAACATATAATTTATATGTACCAGGTGTTGTGCTGGTATAAGTAGGATTGGTAGAAGCACCGGGAGCATTTACATATTCCATACTCTCGTTACGTATTTTCCACTGAAACAAATATTTATCTGTAGGATATGCATCTAGTATAGCATTTGTCAAGGTAAAGGAAGGAGCACATTCACCGGCGGAAACATCAATTTTAATTTGTGGGACAATGGCTTTCACACTAAAGTTATCGAGTGCCAAATCATTCCCATCCCACATATATATATTATTTTTAAAAGCCAAATAGGTATTCTGACTATTCGCTCCGGCAACAAAATCTATATTATAATTGGTCCATTCACCCGTAGTATCCAGAATATTTCCTGTAGATCCGATCGTAGTAGTGCCAACAAGGAAACTTACATTGGGAGGATTAGAATTTTTATTAAGCCGCGCGATATCCACACTTAACCGATACGCCTGTCCGGGAACTAAATCAATATTTTCCTGATAAAAAATATCTGCACTGGTACTGGCATTTACAATCAGGAAGAAATTACTGGGATTGTTAAAATCTGTTTCATATTTATTATAAACAACATTCCATGTTACCCCATTAAGAGATTCCGGATTAAACATTCCGTTAGTGGAAGTTGCGACAATATAGCCATCGGAATCCGGTGCAAGAGGTACCTGAGTATTACTTTCTACAGTCCCATTTGTTTTTGGGAAAAAAATAGGATCTGACCCTCTGGAGGCAGTCATACCCCATGTATAGGTAGTCTTATTTCCTAAAGAATATCCTATTGTCACACCAGGATTGACTTTATCTTCCACATTTCCAAAAACATAATTCCAGCCTGAGTACGCCTCCTTTATCGGTTGATAGTGCACCGGAATATCTTTTCCTGCATTATTAGGGTAAATACTTTTACTACGGGAATTCGGCTGATCCAGATCATCGCCGTTTATACCGTCTGCAATTGTTCCGAAAGAACCGTCAGGAAACAATTCCGGCCCGTAAATCTGGGAACACAGAATACTGGCATAGCCAAACACGATAAGAAATAATATCGTTTTTTTTGTATTGTTTTTCATACGTTATTTTTATTCACACATTGGTTAATAAGTTAAAATTTAATTAAATCGTATCTTCTGATTAAAAAAATCGATAGATTATATATCTAACACCTATTTTTATTACAAGAGATAATTAGAGAGTTATTCCTTTATAATCAGTAAAATTTTCGCCAGATGGTTAATTTCCGGCATTACTACACTGAGAGCTTGGTAAATCTATTTATCACTAGAAACCAACATCTATAGCAAAGAAAATAAAGGCATTTTTTATTTACTTTAATTGATAGTGATATAACAAAATAAAATGTAAAAGAGTTTTCAGCCGGGAATTCAGCCGTGTGAGATACAACCGTGTACTGAGGCAGCACGGATAGGAATATATCGCCGCTACGCGGCTGCAGGAAAAGCTCAAAGAATAAAATGCGGGAAATATCTTACAAACTATCGGTTTTCCACCATGAAAAAGGGTAGCCCAATAATATCCGATAAAAAAGAAAGGCATTACCAAAAAGCCACGTGAGTGGCGTCACATCATTAGCCGTGCTGCCTCAGCACACGGTTAGGAACATGCCGCTACGCGGCTTAAAAAAAGGAATTTTACCCCCTTATATAGATAAGACAGGCTTTACTTTCTGCCCTCTCCTACCCCACCACTTGTATGGTACTTCTTCCGTTTGTCAATTTCACAACCTGTATCTGTGTGGTTATCCGTTCCTTCATTTCCTCAACATGAGAGATAACTCCAATTTTCCTTCCCTGGGTCTGAAGATTATCCAACGCATCCATTGCAATACTTAATGTATCAATATCCAATGCACCGAACCCTTCATCAATAAATAAAGATTCTATTTTCATGCGGTTGGATGACAGGGAAGATAAGCCCAGGGCAAGCGCCAGTGAGATCAGAAAAGATTCTCCTCCTGATAAAGAGTGGACTGTCCGTACTTCCCCCAACATATCGTTATCGATTACCTGAAGCGCTAGTGTACCGGCGATTTTTTCCAGTTTATACCGTTGGGTTAATTCTTGCAGATGTTTATTGGCATACGATAAAAGGACATCCAGGGTATACCCTTGTGCAATTGTTTTAAACTTGTTTCCGGAGGCTGAACCTAAAAGATCATTAAGCTTTGCCCAATTGTTATGTAATTCTGTCTTCTCATTAAGCTCTTTCTCAAATATTTTTATTTGCTCTTTCCCTCTCTGGTGGATTAAGAGGGAGGCTTTAACTTCATTAAGCCGCCGGTTTATGGTATCTGTTTTTTCCGATATATAACCAAGCTGCTGAGAAAGTATTTCTTTGGTTTCTTCCTCTGCCGGTTTATTTTCTGACTGCATATGTTTTTTCAACTGACCGGTTCTTTCCTGGCATGTTGTCTGACAGATCAGTTTTTTATTTTTTAATTCGTTCAGGTAACTTTTTTCCTGTTGAATCCAGGCATGTGATTTGCTCATCAAGTCTTTCAGTAAACCGGAGGATAATTCGCAACTCCTGCTTTCTAACCATTCCTGTACGGCTGTCTCTAAGCGTTCGATTTCCCGTTTATTTAATTCCTGATCTTTCTTTAACTGATTTAATGTGCCTTCGGTTACGGATTTTTCTTTCTCTGTTTTTTCCCGCTCATTCCTACACTGTTCGTATAGGCGGGTATGATGCTGCCGTAAATCCGAATAATATGCTTCTACTTCCTCAACACACTTATTTTTCAATAATTGTTTGCGTTGTTCTGTATATCCGTTAAATGTATCCTGTACGGACTGTTGTACATCTTCTTTTTCTTTTAACCTGGCCCGGATAGTATCCATATTTTTATTTTCGGCATCCAGGCGGACTATAAGATTTTGAATTTGTTGATTGTATCTGTCCAACTGCTCTTTGTTCTTATTCCACTGACATATTGTATTTGTGAGTTTTTCCTGTAAAGAGCCATTATGAAAGTCAGCCTCCCACTCAGGGATATTTGCCAGGGATTCTTTCAGTTGATTGTACGCCTCATCATATTGTTGCAGAAAGTTATCTATATGGACCTCAAATTCCGTAATCCTTTTTCTGGTTTTCTCTATATTATCCTTTGTCTGAATAATTACATCCGCATTTCTTTTCTTTTCGGATTCCAGTTCTTTTTCTGCAATCCTGTCCTGTTGTTCTTTCTGCGCCTGCAGAAGATGATGAATACTACCACATACAGGACACGGTTTTCCGTCTTCCAGCTTATTCCGTAAAGTAAGTATTTCAGTAGGTAATAACTGATTCAGCCGTTGTGTCTCCTGTTCATATTGTTCCAGCTGTTGCGTATAAGTATGAAGGACAGCCTTACTTGACTCCAGTCCGTTTAATGCATTATCACGCTGCTTTTTTAACGAACCGGAAGTACTTATCAATGAAGAGAGATAGCTTATTTGAGGAGCTATCATTTCATAATTACGATGAGCGGACAACCATTGAGAAATCTCCTCCCTTTTCTTTTTTATCTCCGCTCCTTCCTTTTTCAGGGCAGCGATATTCTGTTGCGCTTTTTCCACCTGACAGGAATATGTATTTATTTCATTCCTCAGCTCTATTCCTTTTTCCCGGGCAGCGTCTATTTTAAAATCCAGTTCTTTTGCTTCTGTCAAAGCCGGTTTTAACGCATTGTATTTTGCATCGGTTTCTTCGAGAGTGGTTCTGGCTCTTATCAGTTCGTTTTCAATCTGCGCAGCCTTATTTAAAATCTCTTTTAATTCATTTTCTTTTGACTCAATGGCAGAAACAAATTTTGCCGTTTGAACCTGTTTATTCATTAACTCAATATATGAATCCCTTATTTCCTGTGAGACATCTATCCAGGACATATATTCATAACGCGGTGCAGCTTCTGTGATTTTTTCCTGTATCACTTGAAGTTCATTTTCAGCCTGTGCAAGTTGAAATTTCAATTGTTCCTCCTGTTTCAGCCAGTCCAGCTTTTTTGCCATACTGTCTTTATGAGGATATAAGCAAGCCAGTTCTTCTTCCAATTGCTGTTTTTCATTATTAAAATCCTCCAGCTCTTCCTCTGTTAATAACCGGACATCCCTAATCCGCTGACGGATCATCTCCAAGGCATTTTTAGCAGCCATAGCCTTCTGGTAAATCAAAATAGAGATTCTGGAATATATCTCCGTACCTGTCAGTTTTTCCAGTAATTCTGCTTTTTCATTCTGCCTTGCCTTAAGAAAACTGGCAAAGTCACCCTGTGCCAGTAGCACGGCCCGGGTAAACTGGTCGAAAGTTAACCCTATTATTTCTGTTATTTTCTGTAAGATGTCTTTCTTTGTGCCCTGCTCTTGCACACCGTGAGTAAGATTTTCCAGGGAGACAGTCGTTGGTTGCAGGGTGCCATCGGACTTGTCTCTCGCTCTTCTTACCGTCCACCTGGACCGGTATTGATCGCCATTCAGGGCAATAAAATCCACTTCGGCATATCCTTCCCCATTTCCCCGCCTTAATATATTCCTGCAATCTTGAGGAGAGATTTTATCCTGCAGGGTTTCCAAATCTTCTTTCCGGATCAGTTCGGCTTTATTCAGCCGGGGAGCATTATCAAACAACGCCAAACACAGCGCATCCAGAATAGTGGATTTTCCGGCACCGGTTTGCCCTGTAATGGCAAATATCCCGGCTGATTTCAGCGGTTCTGCCATAAAATCTATTTCGAACTCACCATCCAGTGAAGCTAGATTTTTTCCCCTGATCGCCATTATTTTCATCTGCTTACCTCCTGTATCACCGTTTCTAATAATGCTTTCATCGTATCCGGCATCTCATTTCCGTATTTATTCAGGAACACATCTTCTCCCATCTCCATCGGATCGATGTTTTTTAGTTCTTCATAGGTGATTGTTTTAGATTCCCGTTCTCTTTTTATCCTGTAGGGCACAGCATTTGTCAGCCGGACCGCTTTGTTTTTCAGCGCTTCTTCTATCTGATTCCTCATAGAAGGTTCCGGTTCTGTTATTAATACTTTCAATTCCAGATAAGGAGAATCCGGTTTTACTTCTCCATCCGGCAGCGTTTTTATTTCTTCTAACAGTTCTTGTAGTGGCTTCGGTTCTTTCGGTAAGCTGACCAGCTTTACCGGTGGTTCAAAATGAAGCCGTTCCATCTTTTCCAACCGGCCTTCCTTTATTTCAATCAGGTTGACACCCTGTTTATAATATTTTTCCGAAAAAGACATCGGTAACGGACTCCCTGCATACCGGACATTCTCCCGTCCGGATACCCGCTGCGCTTTATGTAAATGCCCGAGTGCCGTATAAACAATGTCGCTTTTATCGAATATTTCAGGAGATATGGATTCTAAGCCTCCGATAATAACTCGTTCCGACCTGTCATTTTCAGAAATTTCAGAGCCTGTTGCCTGTAAATGCCCCATAAAAATAACAGCTTGTCCCGGTTCTTTCTTAAGCTGAAGTTCGTTGTATAATGCCTCATACATTTCTCTTATCCCTTTAGAATAATTCTCTGCTTCGGGATGATCTCCCTGACGAAGATAGGGAACAGCAATACACCAGGCTTCTGTTTTCCCTTGTGTTTTCAACGGGATAAATAAATCCCGGTAATTAATTTTTCCTTCGGTATCTTTGGAGACAATCCCTTTTATAGATACATTCATTTCTTCCAGAAGTGGATTTGGCGCTTCAAGTCTGGCGGCGGAATCATGGTTTCCTGCGGTAATGATGATTTGCAACCCGGGATTTTCCGTCGTCACTTCTTTCAGAAACCGGTAATAGATTTTCTGGGATTCGGCAGAAGGATTCGGACTATCAAAGATATCTCCTGCCACAAGCAGTGCATCTGCCTGCTGTTCCTTAATGGTCGTTTTAAGCCAATTAAAAAAACAGATGTGTTCTGTTTTCCGGTTATAACCGAAAAAGTATTGCCCGATATGCCAGTCGGCAGTGTGTAAAATTCTCATACGCCCACGTATCTGTTATCGCTTTTTATACATAACATTTCCTACCTTCCGGAAGTATCTTCAGGCATTCGTTCCTGAATTTCTAAGTATCCTGAGAGAAATAAAACCGGAAGACACAAAACTACAAAAAATCCGAATTGGCTTTATATTTTTATAACAGGTTATTTCACCGATATACAATAGTAAATTTCAGGGAATCGCTTTTTTATTCCTTCTCTCCGTAAACCATTCTTTCTGTACTCCTTTAAAGATTGAAATATGTTTCTGTCTCCAGGACATTAAAACAGAATCTGCTGTAGCAAAAAGATGTGTCAAGAGTATTTCATAAATAAAAGAGAAAGAATTAAAAAAAGAGTGCCAAGAAAGCAAAACTCATGTAAAACAGACCAGAATGTGATGTAAAGCAGAGCAGAATGTCGTATAAAGCAGAGCAGGATTTTATCGTTGCACCTAGGTAAAACGAGCGTTCGACCTAGGTCAGGCGAACGTTGCACCTAGGTCGAACGTTCGCCTGACCTAGGTGGGACGATAAAATGTAAACAATAGGCTGCAATTCCCAAGTGGAAACAGGGCACTTCCCTGCTGAAAGAGGAAACAGAAGCTGCCAGCGATAGTTTCCCGGCAGCATATCCTATGGAATAGCGCCCTGTTTCCGGAAATATAAAGATACTGCTTTTTCAGCCCGAAGTCAAGTTTTCCTGTTATTTTTTAAGGGTCAGACCGGAAATAAAAGAGAAATATAAGAGTGGGAATGCAATGAAATGGCTTCTTATCTTATGGACATGTTCCTCTTTTTTATTTATCGAGATACTATTTTTATAGGGGAGATAACCAGTCTTTTGTCTAAAAAAGGAAGTTACCTTTCTATTATATACAGGGAGCAATGCTGGACCGAAAAAGCGGACCGGAATATTCCTCTACTATTTGTAAGTAATATTCCGGTCCTTATCTATAATATTAAAACAGATAATAAACAGTATGTATCTGCTCCGAATATATCTTATAACATCACCTTTATTGTTTTTGTCTGACGGGCTGTGTTAACTTTCAAGATGTATATACCAGAAGGAACAGAAGGCAACGCATATTGCTTCTTTTCACCTGCAAATTGGTATTGACCTGCAAATCCTGTTATTTTTTTACCGGATAAATCATATAATTCAATGCCTACTTCTCCGGCTTCAGGGAGTATGACAAAAAATGATTTGCCGGCTTGGCGAACACTCAGTTCCTCTTTCATAATTATTTCAGAAGCTGAAACATAAGGCTCTCCTGCAAAATAAGGAATGACATATTCATTTTCGTCTGCATCAATCTCATAATAGAATGCAACACAGAAGTTATAAAGAGGATAAGGCTGACCATAGATCACATTTCCGTTTTCATCCTTAGGTTCTCCACTGGGCGGAATGAGAGAAGCCTTGTCTCCATGAGGAAAGACAAAATTACCATCCGCATCCTTTTTATCCGGATCTTCATAGGTAAAGAATGCCTGATAGGGATCACTGTCTCTCAGGTTTCCATGTCCTGCCGTAGAGGATGAGGCATACGAAACGGCTATTTTTCCACCTGATAAATCCGTATTGGTGGTAATAGCAATGATACTGTCTTTTACGATTTCTATATCTTTAATAGTTTGTATCCGATTATTAGCATACAATGTAAAACCATAATCCGTTACTTTCTTTAAGGTATGTTCATCAAACACCATCGGAGGTTCCGGAACATGGAAGGTGATATATACCTTCTGGGGATCATTTTCGTCTCTTTGCAGTCTTTTAGGCTGAAGAGGTTTAAAGTCTTCTCCTTCTATTTTGGTTTTATAATACACTTTCCCCAGTAACTCTCCGTACCAGCGGTAACCGTTTCCATCCAGGTGACCTCCTACGTCTGTCATTTGATAGACAGGGCCCGCACAAATCACATCCCGATATTCGTTAGAAGCTTCGAGCTGAGCCATTCCGATGGGCAGCCGGATTCCGGCAGTATACTGGGCTCCGACCTGATAGGTGATGAAAAGAGGTCTTTCATCCTGCCAGTATCTATCCTGAATATCATTCTGCATATCGTTCTTCAACTGAATCATCAGTTTTTTATATTCGTCCTTATCGGTAGTAGGTTTGGAACCCAAGGTAAGGCCATTGCCATGCCCCTGATAATTCCATTCTCCCTGTAACCAGAAAATAGCCGGACATACAACGGAACTGTTGGTTGCCGTAGCAATCTTCTTAGTATATTTTAAGGCATCCAGTACATTGCTATAATAATTATCTACCTGGGAATGTTTTGATAAAGCTTCGATAGGTTGCCCGCTTACTCCTACGGAAGTAGCGATGAAACGATTTTCAATTTCAGGAGATACTTCTTGTTGTTTTAGACGAATATGATTCACGGCTCCATGCAGCGGAGATTCCGAAAGATCCGGATATCCTATTGCAATAGTGGCTTTTAACGGGTTTAGCTGATCTAAATTCCGGTTTCCTTCGGCATTCCAGATTTGTTCGCCAAGCATGTAATTCCCCGGGATGTTTTCTGTAGAAACAGGATATGCTTCATGCCCGGTGGATAAACTCTGCCCGTTCATAATAAAATGCTGGTAGTTGTGAGATTCAACTCCTACCGGAGGATTCGTAGGAATCTCAAGAGCACCGACCGCACAACGTTCATTTTCAAATTTCCGCACATTCCCTAATTGATCGGTTGAAATGCCGTAATTTTTCAGATAGGTGGCATCTCCATGCGTTAAAGCTGAAGAATTGTATTCTAAAGGAATGCTATTTTGAGTAGCGATAAAATCTTCATAAGGAGTAGCTAATTCCGAATATTCTCCTAATCCGTATCCTATTCTGTTATCATTTTCCTTAACGGGAGTATAAATTTCACCGTTATTCCATATATCCCCTACATAAGATTTGTAAATAAATAAATCTTTTCCATTTTGAGCCTGGTACCTGAAAGAGAGATCGCTACTTTTCCTCGGAGTCATGGATGCCACATTCGACTCAATAATACAGTTATAAAAACTTTTCTTCATTTCTTCCGTTTGTGCACTGAAGAAAAGTCCTGCTCCGTTATTCTCTGTAGCAACTACTTTATTACCGACAATGGTGCAATTTATCATATCCACAGTACTTCCACTTGTTGCACTATTAAACCGGAACGCTCCTCCTTGTCCGGAAGTAGGAGCAGCATTTCCGGATACAGTTGTATTAATCAGTAATAAAAGGATATTATTTCCTTGTGTATCATTTAATATACTTACGGCACCTCCACCGGTACCATTTGAAGAGTTATCAGCGATCAGGCAGGCTTCAATCCGGATATTTGAAACCAGATTTGTTACCGAACCATCTTCCACCAGATATATTGCTCCTCCTTCATCGTTCACAAGACAATTGCGGATGATGCTGTTTTGCAATAATAAATCTGTACAATTAAGCACATAAAGACCTCCTCCGGCTGACCCGGAATAAGACAACTGGTTATCTTCTATTCTTGTATTCAGAATATTCACAGCACCTCCGTTTATATACAGGCCACCTCCGAATTGTACCTTATTGTTCTGAAATACACACGAAGAAAAAGTTACTGCCGGACAATTCTGTACAAACACAGTACCTTTACTGGCTC
Source organism: Candidatus Azobacteroides sp. (assembly GCA_021201815.1). Lineage (GTDB taxonomy): Bacteria > Bacteroidota > Bacteroidia > Bacteroidales > WRGA01 > WRGA01. The sequence goes on from JAJQEC010000066.1 coordinate 104,770, forward strand.
TTCTATTACCGGAGTTATCATGAAAGTTACAATTTTCAAATTTTATATTTGAATTGTTTACCGACAAAGCGACTCCTTCACTAATAGACGAACTTCCATTTGTGAAGGAAAGGTTTTTAATTATACTTCCCTGATTGGAATCGATATTTAATATCCGTGTTCTCCCACCACCGGAGAAACCGGAAACCGTACCGTCACCACCATCTATCGTAAGGCTGATCCCCGGGAAATTAATCCCGTCCGAACCGGAAATTTCACCTGAAATATCAATTATTCCGGTTACATGGAGTACATCTCCGTTCCCACAAAGACTAAATGCTTTTGTTAATGTTGCTACAGGAGCATTGAACGTAAGGCCTGAGTTCGTATCATTTCCGGATGAAGAAAGATAAATATCCTTTGCATATCCCGGAAAAGAGAAAGCAAAAAATAAAATCAATCCTAAAGGAAAGCCAAGTAATTTAGTTTTTCTCATAATATTCATTTAAAAAAGTTGGATAATCAAATGTTACAAATGTACATCACACAGATTACCACCAGGATTAGTATCAAGGTTAATTTCAAAAAAAAATCAATTAATATTTTATTAATTACGAGATTAATTGCTCGAAGGTCGTTTTAAATTCTGTTCCGAACGCTGTTTTATATTCTCTGGCAAACGCCTCATATACTTTTTTAGCCAATCCGTTTTTTCCGGTTTTCAGCAATTCGACACACTTCATTGTCAATGCATCTTCATTCAGAGAATCATATACAAAAATGGCATCCGCAATCTTTATTTTCAGGGAGGAAGATACATCAGTAGTCGAATTAACAAAGGCAATCAGTACATCTATTAATCTGTTAGAAAAATCCGCTTTAAAATTATCTGCCCAATCTACCGGAACATCTGCCAATAATTCTCCATTAGAAACAATAGTAACCAGCTCTTCAATCACCTGCCGGTTAAACGAATCTTCCATCAAATGCTCCATAAGGGATACGGCTTTGAAATAATCACAATATACCTCCGTACCCAATTCTATAAACCAATTGGAATTACGGTTATTGATTTCAACATCTCCCACAGTCTCAAAAATAAGCCGTAATTTACTGATAGATACTCCCCGATTGTTTTTTGCTTTGTCTTTATCCTTATCGAACCAAAGAATTTCATTTAGTTTTTGCGATGAAATACCTTTCTCATCTTTATATGTATAAAATAGGATTAAAAGAAACAGATGTTTTAATACAGGGGTAAACTTAGAACTGATATCCGTTCCATTCTTATCCAGAACACGAAAATTACCAAATAAAAGGACAGATGACTTCCGGCTTTCATTTTTCTTTTCCGGACTGACAGGTAAATTTTCTTCTTTTGCAGCTATTTCTTTTTTGGATTTGCCCCCGGATTTTCTTCTTACTTTACGAGTAAGATAAAACAATATAATAAATGCTGAAAAAAAGATAATAAAAATGTTGAATACTTTTTTATCCGGAAGGTGTGTCTGTTGAAATAAGTCACTCTTTTGAAGAGGTGGGAAATTTAATGAATAAATAGAAATAATGGACGAGGCAGCCTCTTCATCGTTATAAATTGTTACTGCAATAAGCCTGGTCGAATCGGCATTCACATATAAATCTGCATAGGAGAATCCGTCGTTAAAAAGATAAGGGATACTATCGGCAAGAAGATCGTAATGAGGCTTATCCAATGAAAAACGACAGAGTTGTAACTGAGTGTTAAATTTATGCTGAGGGAAACATAACGCATAAAAACACCGATTAGAGGTATCTACGACTAAGGAATTTGCAACTACAAAATCAGTATCCACAAAGGGCAACTCCCATTTTTTCCTTGTCGTTAAAGCCGGAAGATCCACTTCATACAGGTCGTAATAATTCCGGGGCGATAATTCCTGTTTTCCGGATTCATTTCCATAACCTCCGAAAATAAGGATCGTATTTTCATCCATTGTTCCAAGTCCGCTTAAATAACGGGGAGAAATACCACTTCCCTGCAAAGGCAATTTATTCCACTGCCCGGAGATGAAATTATACACATTCACATCATTTTTGTATATATGAAAACCATATCCGCCAAAAGTATACAGTTTGTTTTCCGGAATTGAAAAATAACGGGTATGATGCCAGTAGTGAGAGTCTTCAAATATATTGATATGGTTATTCCATGATTTTGTCTGAGGATCATATTGTGCCGCTTTTTTTGTAAAATCATACGTAAAATATGTTTCTTCTTTTTTATTATATATAAGCTGATTGGAAAGATTACCGGTCATGCTGCCTCCTTTTATTGTGTCGACCCTCAATCCATTCCCGACTTTATAGAAATAGAAGCAACTACTATCAGCAACCACCACGACATCATCATTCGAATTATACGTTACCTTCGGATATAACTTTGCCGGAAAAGATATTTCTTTTTTCCAATAGGCGTAATTATCTACCAGCCAGACGGGATTCTCTACGCTTGCAAACTGGTGTTTTACCGAATCATACACCCCTTTGTCCGCATATTGCGCCAAAGGCCAGGAATACCGCACTTTTCCTTTGTTGTCTTTTAATAGTATGTTTTTTACCGCCATGGCCGGCACATCACTTACCTGATAAGATAATAGATTATTTTTACCAAAAACAAGATGGATATTTTTGAAACCGCTAAACAGCATGTTCTCAGAATTAAATTCCTTATCATTTAATTTTATTTCTAACCGGTTCCTTTTTTGATTTATAGCAACACGAACCTTTGTCCACTGGCCATAGTCAACCTGCAACTCATCAAAAGTACCTTGATATATTACCTTTCCTCTTTCGTATATAAAAGAAAGATAAGGAGAAAGATCCGGTTCGTCTGTCTTTCTGCCTAATACCAAGTCCAGATGTTGATTGTCTTCTCCGATAATACGGAATACATAACCGAAAATATGATGTACTCTTTCGAATTTAATATCAAATTCCAAAAGGAAGCCCTCCGGAAATGAAAAGGGATTGACGGGGGTAAGATTTAATTCTGTGCGATTTTCCTTTTCTACTTCGTAGGAATGAAATTGTAAGCCATACTCTTTTTCTACCTGAGCATAAACAAGAGGGATGGAAAAAATAAAATATATTATTAACAAGTATTTCCGAAGCATCTGAAATTAATAAGACACGGTGTGGGACAATTTTTAATTTCTTATATTCTGATTTACAAAGATAAATTTTTTTATTGTTGTTTTTACATGGGTTTGCTATTATGCTAAGGAAAGAGTTTTCTGTTGTATCAAAAGAGGAGCCGGAATGTATTTTTATATGCCGGACCTACCTGAAATAGATTTATGTCATTGAATCTTTACCATCTTATTTTTGATTCCAAGGCATTCTAAACGAGTAAATATTTCTTTTTCTATTTGTAAATTTATTTCTTTTTTTCTTGAAATAACATCAAATCCTTGTGGGGTAAAAAATGTTTTATGAAAATGAATAATGGCAATTTTGTGTTCCGGGTAATAATCAAGGATTTCCCAACGGCTTTTTATAATTTTCAAAAGCCCTTTACCACGCCATATAAATCCATTATCAGTTATTACATCTGTGCCTTCAATGGTTTTTCTCTTACCATGCCGGTAATATTCCACGGTATCGGAAAATTTTCCGTTTACAGGTTTCCCGTAATAAAAGAATGGATTCTTTTTATCTCCTTTAATCCACATCGGGAAATTCGAATAAATTACATACCATTTACCGGTTAAATCATATTTCATATTTCTGATCTTTTTAATACCGAATTAAATTATTATGCTCTTCTGTGTGGATGTAAAACAGGAGCCTATAGGTAATATTGTTTTTTATTGAAACAGGGATAAAATGACTATTGTTCATACCCTATGGACTTGTAAAAAAGGAAGTTTACGCGAATAACTGTCATTCACTGCCTTAAAAGCCTAAAAGAAATAAAAAAGAATACCCTGCTTTCCGATACGAAGGTGGGAATACTTATTTATATAGGATCAGTTAAACTACTTAAAAGTCTTCCCGTAGGTTTTCTTAAACATACGGGAAAAGTGCAAAACATTTTTTAAACCAACATCATAACAGATACCCCTTATCTTCCTTCTGCCTGCTCCTATTTCTCATTATACTACTTCAAGCCTTTTGTCAATTATCCATTTTTGGAAAGTAAGGAAACTTATTTTTTCAAGTCTCTTTTGAATGTAGTAATGCTGTAGCTCTTATTTGTAAATAAATCAATTATATACAAACAGAAAGTAAATATTTTTTCTATTAATCTGTGCAACTTTAAAAATTTGGCAATCTCTAAGATAGAATAATATCTTAAATACTTTAGTAAATTAATACCTCCGAATTTTAATTACTTTAATTTATTAGAGTTAATGCAAAATTAATAACCATCCTAATATTCTTTAATGGTTAATTTCAATTAACAATAAAATTTACACATAAGATACTAATTCAATTGATTGTTAATTTTTAAAAGTTTAGCCAATCCCTCATTTTCAATAACAGTAATATTCCAACCTAATTTACTTTGCATCCTTTTGATATAATTCATTAGATTTTGGGACGATTTTTTTGCTGTAATAAAAACAACTATACAATTATCAAAATGTAAAAAAGGACGAAATATTTGATAAGCAATGTTTTCAGGAACACTATTACCGCTAATTTCAATACCAGACTTAAATGGCATACACATATAAAAACTTTGTCCAGATAGTTTAATAGGTATCTCCATATCTGAAATTTCAGAAGCACCATGTGGCTTTTTACTTTCTCTAATTAAAATATTGGGATCAACGCCAATTATCGTATTAGCTACTTTCTCTCTCAAAGTATCATCGTTATATTCTAATAACTTTTTCAATTCTTCGGGTTCCAATATTACTGTAGCGCTTTGGTAGTAATTATGAAATACAGTATTTATATAATCAGAAAAATCAATTTTATTTTTTTGTAATGGTAATAAAGAAAAATCAATACATTGCTGATTACCTGTAATTGAATAATATAATATCAAACATTTTAAAAAAAGAAAGTTATTTAAACCAACTCTATTTATAGAGATTTCATGAATAACAGCAGAATATTTGTGTTCAAAAATTTCAATAAATAATTTTTTATCAAAGTAAAAAATAGAACTTAATATTCTAAGAATATTTTCTGTTGTATAATTATTAAAAGAAGATATATTTGGTAATAGGATAGGCTGTTTAAGATCTAAAACTTCATTTGCGAGAGAAAATTGATATAAATTAAATAGATTAAGTTTTATGTTTTTTAATAAAATCTGTTTTACAATTGACAATGAATGAAATTTTTCTTGTATATTTAATATCTCTCTTAATAGACGGATGGCATTTTCTTTATATGCTTTGTGTCCTGACTTTAAGTATACAGAAAGACTTTGACTTAAGTTATAGATTACATAAAGAGAAGGAGTCATTATTTCTTCTCGTTGAGATTTAAGGACAGTGTTTAATCCCCAAAAAACTCTCTCCATTCTCTCTATATAATAGTCATCAGTAGATCCTCCTATTTCACAAATACCATTTTTATATCCTTCAAAAACAGAAATTGCAGTTGCTGTATTTACATTAACTTTAAATAAGGCACTTTGTTTCTCATAAATATTACCTTTACTGATTCCTTTGTAAGAATAATAATACCCAGCGTAATAAAATAATTCCTCATACACAATATCTAATCCGAGTCTATATGTCTTTTGTAATAATACTTTATTATGTGGTTCAAATTTACAATAATCAAAAATTGCAGATAATGCAAAAAGAGCTTCATTAATTAAACGTACATCTTGAATTGAGATTGAATTAGTTGATTCCTTTTTCGCTACTTTGTCTATAATAAATTCTTGCAATTTTTTAGTTTGTTCAATTATATCTTTTTTCAAGTCCATATATTAAAATTCCATTCTTTATCAATTCTAACCAAAGTGTGCTTTCAGACATTTTTAATTTTTCAAAATCTTTTATAGTCAAACATATTGGGTCTATTTTATTATTATTTTTTTTTATTAGATCTTTCCGTTTACTAATCGATATTCCTTTAAATGAATTTGAAACAATAAGTAAATCAATATCATTTATACAATTTACATTACCATACAAGTATATGCATTCTACATCAAATTCCTTAAAAATAGTATCTATATTTATTTTTTTCATTGATTGTATCAACAGTTTGATTTAAATATTAATGTAAATAAATTCAATAATAGCATACAATTTGGTATTTTACAAATATATAAAAAATTGTTAAAGAATAAAATATCTTATAAACAATCTTTTTAACACCTTTAATATTAAAATTGCAACCTCTCCTAGCCCTAAATCCGCTTTGATTTAATTGCATGCCTATTTCACTTCATTTTGAGCCATTATTCCTTATGGATAAGATTTAACATTCCTACCTTCTTATTTGATTCATTATTTAAAGAAAAATGTGCTATACACGTTTTTGTACATGCTTTAAATGGTTTCGAAGTACAAGTGTTTTTTATCTATATAAAACATAACTACACGCTAGTATATAACTCCCCAGAACAACAAAAATATTATTCTTGAAATATGATCAAACAACGGATAAATACAGATAATATAACTAGTGGATATGGTTTTAGAATAATTTAAAAGCTGTATCCAATCCGTGTGCTATAAAAACAAAAAAAGCAGCTACAAATCAATGTAAATACTTAATTATTAAGGAATATAGAGGTGGGCATTGACGGATTTAAACCTCCATCTCTCTGTTTGTAAGTCGCAACTTGGTTGTTTTCAATGAGTCACATTGGTTTTGATACAGAAATACCAACCGATAATTCGAATAATAACTTTTAATGCATCCTCCCTGTTATATCCGTATATTAGTTCCTGCTTTTTTTATTAATAATGTCAGACAGATACACAGAAAAGGAATAAACAGGCAATGGATTATTTCACAGGAATACATAAAAGAAGTTCCGGAAAGAAAGGACAGAGCAAACAGAAAACATGTGTTTACCAGCAAAAAGACGAAGTAACAGGTCAAGGGAACCATTCCTACCTTCTCTACATAATAAAACCAGCTTCCCTGTTTTCTGATCTCCACCAGCCAATATATAAAGGTATACAGCAGGATAGAAAAAGCAGCGCTGTAAAACAACCAGCAAGGAACAATCCGTATTTTACATGTAATCCAGAACTGATGGGAAAGAAAACCGGCAAAAAAGAAAAGGAGCGCGACAGCAAGAGAAAGAAATAATTTATCTTTCACGGATATCAGCTCATTGGATTTACCGTACAAAAGAGCAAATAACACTCCCAGCATAGCCAACAGAGGGAAGGAGCCATTTCCCGGCAATATATTATTAAATATGCCCAGGCTATTATTAATACCTGTTATACAAATAATAAGAAGCAGAACAATCCATAAAACAGAAAGAATATACCTCCGGAAAGTAAAAAGATAAAAAGCAGCTACGATAAAATAGGTTAGCCCTATTATGCCTAGAGGTCCAACCGGAAATAAGCTGATGCTTCCTGTAAATGTGTATTTTCCCCATACGAGCAGACACAATATGAGTGCACCTCCTATCCTGAAAAGGATATTTGTTATCCCTTTTTTCCCGGAAGGAGCAGCCCAGAGAAGAAAGAAACCCACCATCATCCCGGCAACCTGCCATACATATCTGCTATCTATCTTATTTTCAGCAGAAACAAGGACTACAGATAGACAAACTCCCATCAGAACCAATGAAGAAGAACGGAAAAGAATGTGAAGAAAAATTGTTTTATACGCCTGGCCTTCCTGCAGGCGGGATTTTATGGAATAAGGAACAGCCATTCCTATTATAAACAAAAAAGAAGGAAGAATAACATCGATAAATCCCATTATGTCCGGGTCCCACTTTGCATGCCCTGTCCATTGCGGTAACTCGATCGTGTATCCCATGCATTTTACAATAAGCAGGCAACAGAGAAGAATTCCTTTATAGATATGGATGGATACAATCCGTGGCGATGGTATTACAACAGGAGAAGTCATAGGAAATACTTTTAAAGGTAAGAAGTAAAAGGTAAAAAGAGGAATTATTTAAATTTATCGCCATGCTTTTTATGGAAAGAGCAGCAACCTACAGGGAAGCTGCTCTTTTTTTAAGTAAAATGTATGTTGTCTTAATCTCTCTTTTTCCGACAGGAAATATATTCTCCTAAAGCTATTCTTTTTCCCTATTGAAAAACCAACTTACCAATTAACTTTCTTTCCGGTTTTTCCGGCATTTATATAAAGAAATAATATACTTTCCTGTCAGAAAAGAGAGACAGATAACTTATTGTTTAGGAACAAGGAAATATTCCCATCCGGGAGCCCATTCCCCATCTCCTGTTACAATATAAAGACGCAAGCTGTTTTCAGTAAGTTCTGTAATTTCATATTTACCTTGTGTCATGATTTCCGGAGATAATCCATACATCGGAAAGATATCCGACATAATAAGGTAATTTTTACCATTCTCACTTACTATTTTCCAACCGGCATTTTCCGAAGGAGTATATTGAGTAGTCACAAAACTACCATCCGGATTTCCATCGGAGAACATGCCGGCCGTTGCTTCGTTCAGATACGAATCCCCGTTATTAGTAAGCACCGCTTTTCCTGAAGAGAAGAAAGTCAGTTCATCATCGTAAGCAGCTTCCGCCCCATCAGTAGCAGGTGAAATATCCCACCATACGTCTCCGGTCAGGGCTTGTGTAAGCTGTATTCCATACGGGCTTTCCCGCAATACCCATGTTTTCCCGTTCACCGCATCTTTTCCGCCGGTCAGGGCAATTACCTCCGCCGGTTCTTCGGAAGAAAGGAAAAAATACCAGGCATTGCCATCATCGGAATAGTATCTCAGTTTTACTTCAGTCGCCGTAAACTCCATGATTTCATATTCTGCTCCATTCAGGTCTGCAGGAGCTATGGCATATCCCAGGAACCCTTTATGCACTACCAGATAGCTTTTCCCGTCTCTCGCCACGATCTCCCAGGTTGCATCCGAAGCGGGGGTATACAGGTTCGTTACAAATGACCCTGTGATATCGCCGTCATCAAACAGTCCTCCCAACGATTCATTCATAAACGTATCCCCATTATTGTTATAATAGAATGCACCGTTGGCCTGGATACTGTTCGGCCTGAATACAAACACATCATTCAGCAGCGCAGGTTCCCCGGAGATATCCCACCATTCCCCGGAGGAACCATTCACATCTCCCAGACCGGTACCGGCAGTAAGGGACCATTCTTTCCCTTCGGTATTATCTTTTCCGCCGGTCAACACATACTGGATACTTTCAGGATCATCTTCATATGCTTTCGGGTTATCTTCCGTGAAAGTGAGGGTGTAGGTCTTTGTTTTAATTTCCCCGTTCGGCGTATACACCCGGCATTCTGCTTCATACGTGCCTGCCAGTACGACATATTCGTGGGTACCGGACTTATCTGTGGTGGATTTTCCGTCACCGAAAAGAATTTCATACGTATATAAGTATTTATTCGGGTCTACGGTAAAATCCGATGTAAAATAATACGTAAACGGATCCTCTCCGGGTATCATCCGGAAGGAGAACTGGTCGTCAGGATAGCTGAAAAGGCTACCCACATCATACTTATCATCTTCACATGCAAACAGGCAGAGAGAGATAAGGGCAATGAGGACTGATTTTATATTATTTCTCATAATTATTTTTTTTCGGTTATGATATTATCTTTTGTATTTTCCATATAGAGGAATCAATAAGGATTTTGCTTCAACGTACCGGCCGCTTTATCAATTTCACCCGATGGAATCGGAAGGTGTTTTTTAGTAGAAGTATATCCTTTTGAGCCCAATACCGATTCGGCCTTGCCGTAACGAACCAGGTCCCAGAAACGGTGTCCTTCCCCTACAAATTCAAGGCGGCGTTCCTGCAGCAGGTTATCCAACGACACGGTTACTGCCGGAGCCGTTCCCTGATAAGCACGGTTGCGTACCTTATCCAGATATCCCTGGGCTTCCGAAGTATTCCCTCCGGTACGAAGGATCAGTTCTGCCGCATTCAACAGGGTTTCTGCATACCGGAAGATACGGACATTGTTATTGTAATTCATTTCAGGGTCTCCTAATGCCCCGGAATTTCCCCCTCTGCGAGGTAAATATTTTCTCAGGAAATAGCCTGTATCTTCATAACGGGGCGTGTAGCTTGCTCCCGTTTGGGCGGAATATTTTGCAAAATTTAAAATCCCGGTATCTTTCCGCTGGTCATTTTCATCATACAGATCATAGATTTCCTTTACCACAGGAGAACCACCCCATCCTCCTTCAAAATCGGGAGACCCTTCCAGGGCATTGATCCCTATCAGGGCAGGATACACCGTTCCTCCGGTTGCCAGCGCGTTGTCCCATTCCCGGTCTCCTTTATTGCTGAAGTAGTTGATATCTCATATCGTTTCTTCACTCCATTCTGTTTCTTCTTCCCAGAGATCGGCAAAATCATTTACCAGGTCATACTGACCGCTGCCGATAATTGTTTTCATATCTGTGAGTGCCTGTGTATAGCGGCTTTCGTCTTTCTGATAGAGGACGACTTTTGTCCGCAACATCATAGCCATTGCCTGTGTTACACGGCCATAGGTCCTGTTGTTGCCTTTCATGGCCAATACATTCATACCAATGGCCTCATCCAGGTCTTCCATGACCTTTTCATATACTTCATCTGCGGCAATCTGTTCTACAAAGGAGCTCGGATTTATGGTATAATAAGGAACATTGCCCCAGAGCTTCCATAACCAGGAATAGTAAAAAGCGCGCAAGACCAATGCCTCTGCCAGGATAGGCTGTTTTTTGTCTTCGCTTAATCCTTCCAGTTCCCGGGTTTTGTTGATGGCAATATTGGAACGGTTTACTCCGGAATACAGGACAGTCCACAAATCACTTAATGTCTTTTCGGGTGTTGCCCGGAAATCGGCCATAAGGTGCAGGATATCTATATCCGAATAATCCGCTCCTCCGACATGGATATCATCTGACATCGCATCACTCAGGAAATTAAACCCGGCGAACTGTCCCCAGGAATAATCGCACCACTGCAACGGATCATAGGCAGCCACAAGGGCTTCCTGCAATTTTTCTTCCGATGAATAATAATCGCTTTCCATATCCTCTGTCGTAGGCTGTACATCAAGGAACGAATCACTACAGGAAAATAATCCGGCGATGAATAATAAACTGAATAAAAACCTTATATTTTTCATTGTCAATGCTGTTTAATGGTTAAAATGAAAGATTTACTCCGACAGAAATCGTACGTGCCTGAGGATACACTCCCCGGTCTACTCCCAGGGAAGTACCACCGGAAGAGATTTCGGGATCGAACCCACGGTATTTGGTGAAAGTAAGCAGGTTCTCTGCGGAAACATACACCCGCAACCGGTTGACAAATGCTTTTCTGGTAAGATGGTCAGGCAATGTGTATCCCAATTGGATATTTTTCAGGCGGAGAAACGATCCGTCCTGCACATACAGGTCGGAAGAAAGCCAGTTTTCATTTAGGTCTCCTTCCACTAAGCGCGGGATCGTATTGGAAGTTCCTTCTCCATGCCATCTGTCCAGCATATAAGAAGGCAGGTTGACATACGGCAGGTCCGTACGGCGTGTTCCGTCATAGATATCATTTCCGACTGTCGAATAGAACATAGCATTCAAATCAAACCCCTTATATTCCAGTGAAATGTTAAAGCCAAAAATCCAGTCCGGTGTGCCTTTTCCTATTTTTGTACGGTCATCATCATCAATTTTCCCATCATTATTCAGATCTACAAACCGCACATCTCCCGGTTGGGCATTGGGCTGTATAAGTTGGGAGACTCCTGTTTCCGGGTCTGTCCAGGTATAGGTATCAATTTCCTCCTGATTCTGGAAAATCCCGTTTGTTTTCTTTCCGTAGAAATAAGGGAACGGCTCTCCATTCTGCGCACGGGTAATGGTACCGACGTTTTTCAGGTCGTCATAGTTGGACCAGCCGTTTTCATTTCCTAAATCCAGCAGTTTATTTTTCAGGTACGTGGCGTTTGCACTCAGGTTTACCCTGAAATCACTTACGTTAAACCGGTATCCGATTTCCATTTCCACCCCGGAATTTTTCATTTTTCCTACGTTTCCGATCGGACGGTTATCTCCTACATAATTAGGCAGCGGAACATCCATTAACATTCCGTTGGTTCTTTTGTCGTAATAATCGAAAGAGAAGGTCAGGGCATTATTCAGGAACCGTGCATCAAAACCGATATCCGTTTGTTGGGATTCTTCCCAGCGAAGATCCGCATTCGCAATCCCGTTGGGTTTTACTCCTGTGTTAATAATCATGTTTTCCCCTTTCCCGAAAGGATAATTGTTTCCCGAATTAATGGTGGTTGTATACCGGAAAGCATCGATATTCTCATTTCCGTTCTTTCCCCAGCTGGCACGTACTTTCAGCATGGTTAGCCAGTTGCGGGTACTTTCCATAAAGGCTTCGTTATGGATATTCCAACCGGCAGAAACAGAAGGGAAGGTAGCATAGAGGTTATTTTTACCGAAGTTGGAAGAGCCGTCGCGACGAACGGTAAATTCTCCCATATAGCGTTCATCATAATTGTAACTCAGCCGTCCGAATAATGAAGAGATCGCATGGTCAGCCGTTCTTGATCCCCATCCGTTCCGGTCTGCAGCCGTACCGGTCGCATAATCGATCCAGGCTTTATCCGGATTATTACTTGGCAGGTAATAGTTACTGGCCCCTATCGATTCCTCCCAGTTTTTAATAGCCGACTGTCCTAACAAAACAGCAAAAGAGTGCTTCTCAATTGTTTTATCGTAAGACAAGGTATTATCTACCTGCCAGGTCACTCCCCTGTATTTATTCGCCCACACAGAAGAACGGGTACTATGGTTGGTGGTGCCTAAATAATATTCATGTCCCCAGCCATTGTTTCCCCAGAATGCCAGGTCGCTGCCGATGCTTGTCCTGAATTTCAGGTTGTCCCATATGCCCAGTTCCAGCCAGCCGTTCACGACAAATTTATCCGAATTATGCTTATCTCCCGGCAATGACATGGCAGCAAGAGGGTTGACAATCTCATTGTATTGGCTGTAATTACCGGGCACGGAATATACTCTTCCATCCTTACTCCGGACCCATCGTTCTTTTGTTACTTCTTCATCCGTTTTCGGATCCACATAGGTATTCAGGCCCTGGTAAAATGAATTCTGCAAATCCTCGTCGGTAGCATATACCGGAATAAGGGGAGAAAGTAAAAGTGCACTTCCCAGGGGAGAACCATATTCACTATTTGCTTCTACGCCTGTGGAAAGAATCCGGCTGTAAGAAAGGTTAGTCCCGATGGTAGCATGATGCAGGAAGTTCCGTTCTTTCTTTGCATCCATGATCTTATAGGTATTGTTGTTACGGATGCTCCAGCGTTCGTAATTCGAACGGTCGAAGTTTCCTCCTACGATCCCGTCCTGACTGTAATACCCGAAGGAAAGGAAATAAGAAACCTTGTCATTTCCGCCATCGATGGAAACCTGATGGTTAATGACCGGTGCATTGCTGTTAAAGACTTCTTCCTGCCAGTCCGTATTTATGGTAGAAGAAAGGTCGTATGCGGGAGTTTTTCCGGAATTGATCGCCTGTTCATTCATCAGGATCTGGTATTCCCGTGCGTTCAGCACAGATCTCTTTTTCCAGGCATTCTGCCAGCCATACGAAAAATCATAGCTGACAGATGTTTTCTTGTTGAAGGTTCCGCCTTTTGTAGTGACCAGGACTACTCCGTTGGCACCACGGGCACCATATACAGCTGCCGAAGCGGCATCTTTCAGTACTTCCACGCGCTCAATATCCTGCGGATTGAGGTAATCGATTCCTCCATTTACAATAAATCCGTCCACGATATAAAGTGGATCGCTGTTATTAATGGTCCCTGTTCCACGAATGCGTACCTTGGAACCGGCTCCCGGTTGTCCGGACTCCTGGAAAATAGTTACCCCTGCCGTCTGGCCTTTCAATACGTTATCGATACGGGTCGGATTCAGTTTAGACAAAGACTCTCCCGTCACACTTCCTATGGCAGCCGTTACCACACTTTTCTTCTGAACCCCATATCCTACGACCACCACTTCATTTAAAAGCTGGTTGTCATCCTGTAAGACAATCCGGAAATCAGTCCTGTTTCCTACGGCTATTTCCTGAGACTGGTATCCGATATAAGAAACAGAAAGAATCGCATTTTCAGGTACGGAAAAAGAAAAGGCTCCCTCTATATCGGTCATGGTACCGGTCGTTGAGCCTTTTACTGCGATGGTTACACCCGGTAACGGTTCGTCGTCCGTACCACTTACGACAATTCCCTGAATAGGAATATTCTGAGCAAACACAGAAAAGGTTCCAAGCAAAAAAAGAATAGTGAAAAGTTTCTTTTTCATAAAAACATGAATTAAATATTAGATAATAAAATGTGATCTTTTTCTTTACAGCGTGTAGAAAGAACCCAAGAGAAAGAATAACCAACCCGTATTCCCGTTGAAATTTGTTTTTATGGACAACACGATCAAGAGAAATGAAATAATGCAAAAAAGAATGGAATGCGTCCGTATGATTTCCACAAACTATTTTTCCTTTGTAATAGGGGTTGGTTGAGATAAGAGGCAAAAAGCAGCATGTAAAAGGCATGAGTTCCGCCCTTCTACCTTTTACCTTTTACTTTTTACCTCTTATTTTTACATGATTACTTTAGCTATCTTTACCTGGCCGGTTTTGTGACACCGGACTTTCACCAGATATACCCCTGACACTTCAGGCATAACGGTTTCTGAGGTTGTTACGGAACAAACCTGTTGGCCGTTTACCTGATATACGGTGGCTGTAAATTCTTCCAGGCCATCGATAATAAGCCGGCGTTCCCCATTGATGTAAACCCGTATATTATCCGGCGAGGCGGACGATATGCCCAACGGCATCTTATTTGTTTTCACCTTCACATTATCAATCCCCAGCGCCATCGCTCCACTGGCTGTTGTTCCGGCATTTACCGAATAATTCCATGCCAGGTACAGGTCCTGGTTTTCTTCCAGCTCAACGGGTAGTGTTCCGGAGACATTCCGTGTCACGGAAGGAACGGAAGCCAGTCCATTCATATCCGCATCAGGAGCGAAATACGTTCTGAAATTATCCCCCGCATTCGTCCAGTCTTTTCCGTTTCCGGAGTAATATAACTGGATTCTGAATCCTTCCACATTGTTGCCGTTCCGGTATTTTTCCACATCATATTCGATATCCAATGATTCTACTTTTCTGTCAGAAGTATTTTTAAATTTAAAATACATATTGACACTACGGGTACCATCGGCAACTCCTGTAGAAATACCACCGATCGCTCTATCCTCAGCAGTATCCGCATCGCCGGCCCCGAAGTTGTACAACCCGTTCTTCGCGTTGGAAGCGATATTTACGCCACCCACCTGTTCGGTTTGATTTCCGGATAAAGCAAATATACCGATGGTACGGGGAGAATCGAGGCGTTTCTCTATTTTCCATCCCAGGGGCAGGGTAGCTTCCGCATCCGTTCCGATGGCATCGAAATCCTACAGGTATGTTTCCTCGTTTATTTCCACATAATCCGTTTCTGACGGTTCTCCGGCAGCGATCACTACATTATCCAGCGCCAATGCCTGTGCACCGCTGGAAGTTGTTCCGGAAGTTACCGACGTATTCCATGCCAGGTACAGTTCCTCCCCGGCAGCCATGCTCAATGGCAGGTAAGCGCTGACAGACCGTACATCTCCCGGTACGACAGCATATCCTTCCGTTGCATCATCCGCTTCGAAAGAGGTTGTAAAATTCTCCCCGGCAGAAGTCCAGGTAATTCCGTCCGGCGAGCAATACAATTGCATGGTAAAACCTGCGGGATTGTTTCCTTTCCGGTATTTTTCCACATCATAGCTGATCTCCAATCCCGGGATCACTTCCTCTCCGGTATTTTTCAGGTGCACGTATACATTGATCCCTTGTGTTTTTTCCGTATCCCCGGTCGTAATTCCACCGATGGCACGGTCCGTATCATTTCCGTTCCCGAAATTGTATAGGCCGTTGGTTGCATTCGAAGCCAGGCTCACACCTCCTGCGTGTTCGGTTTTATTTCCCGCGGCGGAGAACATGCCAATCGTACGTTGCGCATTCGCCCCGATCATTTTTTCCACTTTCCAGCCCAGGGGCAGTTCCGCTTCCGCTTCCGTTCCCATCGAATCAAAATCCTGTTCGTATTTCCGGGAAGCCGTAATTTCTACATACTCATCTTCCAACTGGCTGAATTTTATTACCTCTACGGTAGCGGTGGCAGTTTGTTCTTTATAAGAAGCAGAAACAGTATAGGTTCCGGTCTGCCCGTTGCTTTCGAAAAGTCCGTCCTGGCCGATGGTGCCTCCTCCGTTTACACGCCATGTTACTTCTTCCCCGGCTTCGTCCATCGGACGGTTGAACTGGTCAGTAATCCGGTAGGCAAATGGAACGGTACCGTTGTCATCACACACATTGCGGTGAGTCAATGCAGCCTGGTGAGCTCTTGTCTGCATCCGTTGCGCATCGTCCTTTGAAATGCCGGAAGGGTAATAGTCGATGCCTTCGGGAGATTCTCCGAAGATCCCTTCATAAATGGTGCAGGCAGATAAATAAGAAGCCAGTACGGTTGGGTGGCGGTTATCCGTATACAATGCGTTTTTAGCGCTCACGCCGTCTGTTTCATAAATGATATGGAATGCTCTTCCGACAGCATAAATAGAAACTCCTGTTTCTTCTGCTACCGCTTTATAGTTTTCATACAATTCTTCCATATGGCCGTCGAAGTCTTCCGAGTCCGTATAGGGCCAGTTCAGGTGAAGGATAATACGGGCATCCGGGTTCGGACAATATTCCTTCACGTAATCTACCCAGAGTTTTACGGAAGCCAGGAAGTCCGTCACATCCGTTCTGGGTTTTGTACTTTGCTCCTGCAGGATGATATGGGTCCACGGCGTCGAACGGATGCGGTATTTAGCAGAAGGATTCCCGTCGGAAATCATTCCTTCCCCTTCTTCATAATGATATCTCAATGTCATTCCCAGGCGGGTTTGTTTTTCCCAGGTAGCATTTTTCCCGGCAGCCGCTGCCAACTGGTTGAAAATATCGGGTTGCTCATTGTAGTCGATCAGGCTGTTATTCAGAGAAAGAATGCGCAGTTCTTCCATGCCGGTCACCAGGTATTCCTCTGCCGGAGAAACAGATAAGGTAGCCACCTGTTCCACATCGCTTTCCTCTCCGAACACTTCCCATTCGTAAATGGAAAATCCGCTGCCATTTTCATCTCCGGATAAATGAATCCGCAGGTAACGTACTTCTTTCACGTCATTTACGATCACCACATCTGCCTGTCCGGTACCGGAAGGAGCCATGGTTTTTACTTCCTGCCAGTCTGTTGCATTTTTGGATGCAGACAGGGTATAGGATACCGGCACTCCTTCTCCCCACTGAATGCGGATACGGTTCAGGTCGTGCGGATCTTTCAGGTCAATCTGTGCCCAGTGTTCATCGCCTCCGTCATTGACCCGCCACTGAGTCGTCGTTTTGTCATCATTGATAAATTTGCTCATATTGGAACCGGAGTATCCGGAAACAATAACTGATTTTCCGGATGCGATGTTGGAGTAATCCAGGGAAATAGAATTATCTGTTCCTTCACTTCCCACGGTAATAAAGTCCTTAATGGTTACCGTATTGGATGTTTCTGTTCCGGTAGCTGTCAGGGAAACCGTGTATGTACCATTCGCAGCATATGTGTGCTGTGGATTTTCGACCGTGCTGGTATTTCCATCGCCGAAGTTCCATACCCAGGAAGTAGCATGCTCGGAGAAATTGGTAAAGTTCACAGTCAATGGAGCATCTCCCCCTGTCACATCTGCCAGGAAGTTCGCTTTCGATTTCGGCACATATACGGATTCCGTCAGGGACAGGTTATCAATGACAATATCCATTACATGGTCATAGGTTCCTATTTTCAATACGAAATAAAGGGTAGCATCTTCACCGGTATGGTGGTATGTCAGTAATTCGTTTCCATTGCTCAGGTGCAGGGAGCCTGCTACTGCTTTGGCACTCATGGGGCCATCATAGGTATTGACGGAACTATCCGTCCAGCTGTTGAGCTGCCCCATCGTAGCGTTTTCTTCCATCGTTCCGTCCTCGCCGTCCTCTTTAGGCCTTTCGGAAATCATAAACGGCTGTACCCAAAGATTATCTGTGCTGCTCAATACTTTGAACAGGCAATCGAACGCATACACATGGTCTTTCTTTACTTCCACCGCCTGGAAGATGGCCACGTTGGAGCCCTGTCCGGAAACAGTTCCGGCCTGTAAGCGCAAAGCCCCCCCTTCTCCACCGGTAGGAATATGATCCGTATAATTCCAGGTAAGCTCCACGGGGACTGCGGCTCCTAATGCTGCCGTATACCAGTATCCTTCGTCTTCCATATGGCCGCCGTATAATTTCTCACCGGCAGGTTGGGGAGTTTTTACATTGACCGAAACAAAGTCTGTCTTTTCCATCGTATCCTCCCCGTACCGGTTGATGGCTTTCAGGCTTACCGTATACTTCCCTTCGCTGGTATAGGTATGAACAGGATGTTCTTCCGTACTGGTGTTTCCATCGCCGAAATTCCAGACATACGAATCAGCGGATCTGCTTGTGTTGGTAAATGCGACCGTCAACGGAGCAAATCCCTTATTGGTAATGGAGGTAAACCCCGCAGAAGGCCGGGAAGCGCTTTCATTCAATACGAGGTTATCTATTACGACATCCAGCGCATGGTCGCTTGTCCCTATTTTCAACAGGAAATAAAGCTGTGTATCTTCTCCCGTATGCAGGTATTTCAACAGGCCATCGGTATGTGCGCTTCCTGCCCTTGCCTTTTCGCTGAAGGCACCGTCAAAAGTGGTAATGGAAGCATCCGACCAGGTATTCAGCTGGCCCATGGTCAATGTCTCCCCCATGGAAGCATATTCCCCGTCGTCATTGGGTTCTTCGGAAATAATAAATACCTGTGCCCACATCTGGTTGGTATTGCTTACCACCCTGAAGAGCCCATCGAACTCATAGAGATGGTCTTTCTTTACCTGGATGGCCTGGTAGAGGCCGATATTCGAGCCTGCACCGGATTGGTGGTCTGCCTGAAGGCGCAATGCGCCCCCTTCCCCGCCGGATGGGGTTACTTCGGTATAGTTCCAGGTAAGGGTTACAGGAACTGCGGCTCCCAAACGGGCCGTAGACCAGTATTGGGAATCATCCATGGCTCCTCCCTTAAGGATATTTTCCGGATAAGCGGAAAAAGGAAGGAGATATCCTAATAAAAGGAGGAATGAGATGAATATTAATCTGTTATTCATAACAAAATGATTTTAGGTTATTGAGAAATAATTATTTTTTTTGTAACGCTTCCGTTTTCCGTATTTACCTGTAACAGGTAGATGCCGGATGTCAGGCCGGAAGCAGGTATAGTTGTTTTTTTAACAGAAGAAAGAGAACAGGTAGCACAGATTTTTCCTGACAAATCAGTTAAGACAGCGGACGCATGGGCAGTTCCATCCATTAACGTAATGGTTATACCTTCTACCGGATCAGAAGAAACCGCTACTTTCGGAGTTGACCCGTAGGCTTTTATAATATTACTTTCACCCCCACTTTCCGTTAAGGAAAGGTTATCAATAGCTATCTCAAACACATGGTCCCAGGTTCCGATCTTAATCATAAAATACTTCTCAGCATCTTCCCCTTCATGGTAATAAGTAAGTAATTCAGCGGTATGATCATCTCCTTTGACTGCTTTTTCGCTGAATAATCCGTCAAATGTATTGACATCCGGATCTATCCAGGAATTTAATTGCCCCAGGGTCAGATTTTCCTGCATACCCTCCGTTTCTCCTTCATCATTGGGTTCTGTGTCCAGAATGTATACCTGCATCCAAAGGTTATCCGTATTGCTTATGGCTTTGAATGCACAATCAAATGTATAGGTACGGCCTTTCTTTACAGAGATCGGTTGGTATAAAGCCATGTTCGAACCCTGCCCGGATATGGCATCGACACTTAACCGCAATGCAGCGCCCTCCCCATGGGAAGGAATATCTTCGGTATACCCCCAGGTCAGTGAAACAGGGACATCCGCTCCGATACGGGCCACAGACCAAAGATCTGCATCTTCCATATCCCCGCCCTGCAGGATGTTGTTGGCAAACGACGTGATTGGCAATAGCATTCCAATCACTACACTCAATGTTGAGAATAGTCTTCTTTTCATGATAGATATGTTTTTAAATGAATTAAGAGTAAATAGATTGGTTATTTTCTATTTTCTGATGATGATTTTCTGTGATATGATTCCTTTACCGGTAGCGGCCTGAAGAAAATAGACCCCGTTTTGCAGCGGGGAGACATCTACCTGCTGTATTGCTGTTTGAGAAGGAATGGTTTTCAACCCTATTTTTCCGGTTATATCTGTGATGGTGATTTCATGGACAGGGAAACCGGACTGTGATTCAACATAGACGAATCCGGATGCCGGCACAGGATATACAAGCACTTCCCTGCCGGTAGCACCTGGTTCGTCTATCCCCAACCCACCGGCTTTAATTTCAAACCAGTTGAAATTAAAGCCTTCCGTTACAGCTTTTATCCGGAGTACATTTTTCCCCTGTATCAACGGAATGGACGAAGAAACGGTATTCCAGTTCTGCCAGCCTCCGGTATTAGATAAGGAAACTGTTTTCAATAGCGTATCTTCCTCTCCTATCCTGTATATTTCCAGGGCAGCCGTATTGGCATCTACCGCTACACGCAAATCCAGGGTGTATTGCCCTGCAGTAGTTGTATATACAAGATAATCCAGGTAATTACCGGCAGCTGTATAGCCGGCATTTTGTCCGCCGCCTATATCGGAACAACTTTCAAACCGGAATCCTTCTTTATTAAAATAAGCCTCCGCTTCCACTTTCCCCGGCACGACATAATGTTGTACCGTATGGTTTGTCACCTGCAGGCCGGAAAAAGCATCCAGGACTTTCTCCCCGCTTTTACAATCCCCACCGCTGTAACTTAGCTGAACAGCATTCGGCTTTAATATCTGCCTGTTTACAGACAACACTACCTGCTGCCTGTTCAGGGGATTTACAGAAGTAGAAAGGACTTCTACCTCTGTATTATTTACATGTACTTTAAAAGAAGAATGGCTTACCTGTGTAATTTCTTTATTAAAATTCAGCAAAATCTTATTCTGTACCTGGTCCGTTTCCGCAGAAAACAATAGTAAATCCACTTCCGCGGAGTCCTTCGCGTTGGTAAACCGGAAATAATTAAGATTAAAATCTCTTTTTTCAAACACCAATTTTATTTTCACGGTTCCTGCGGGTACGATTACATTGGAGAAAGTAGCTGTCTTCCAGGTTGTCCAGGCTCCGGTTGCCGGTAAGGAAAGGAGTTCCGTTGCCCTTTTCCCGTTTATTTCCAGGTAAACCCGGTCTTCTTCCGACTGGGAAGCATACCTTATTTCCAGGGTATATGCTTTTTCCTCCGGAGACTGAATCGTATAATGGGTCCATTCCCCGTCTTCTATCCAACCCACAGAATATCCGTTTGTGGGGGTATCGCTGCATGCTTCGATATCCACTCCGTCGTTCCGGTATACCCATCCTTCGTTCCAGGTAGAAGGTTCATCCGGGTAAGATAAATGATTGTCTACGTCGGTATAGTCAAAATATGCCTTTCCGACCGGTCCGAAATCATAGTCCACGGCATAGATAATATCCCCGGTGGTGTATTTCTTAAACGGCCTGACTTCATCCGTATAAGGCCGGGTAATAAGGGCATCGATCACGTCATATTTTATTTCACAGTTCTGTATTTTATGGTCTTCCGCAAATTGCATCACCCCTTTGTAGGCTGTTTCTGCATTTATGCTGCTGCCCCGTGACCACGCATTCAGCATAGTATTGTAATCGGAGTTGTATTTCGACTGAATGATATTATTTACCCCGGTCTTTTTCACCGGCCACCAGTCCCAGCCAATATTATTCTTTTCGCACAAAGCCACCAGTTGCGTAAACCAGGTATTGGAGTTCTCGCCTGTTTCTCCCAGCCATACCGGGCAATTGTACTGGTCGCGGTACGCTATGATCCAGTCCAGTGCATCTTCTTCATTATGATTCCAGTATTTGTGGAAACTGAGTGCCATGTTATCGTCCCAAAGTTCCGGCAAGCCGCTGTAATCGTTGCTCCACCAGTTCCCGTTCAGGAACAACAGGTGGTTCTTATCCACTTCCCGGACCGCTACGGTAAGCCGTTTATGCAGGTCCCATAAGTCATAATTATTATTAGATAAAGTCCAGTTCGGTTCATTAATAAGGTCGTATCCGCCGATCCACGGGCTATCCGCATACCGTTCCGCCAGTTTCCGCCACAGCGCAATCAGCTTGTTTTTATTTTCCTCGCTTTCCCACAGGGAAGGCTTGGATGGGTCATAATCGGAAATATTGGAGTCAGTCCCCTGCCCACCGGGCGCGCCGTGCATATCCAGGATCAGGTACATCTTATTGGAAGCACACCAGTCCAGGAGGTTATCAATCCGTATAAATCCCTCTTCCAGCCAGGTGTTCTGTCCTTTTACCGGTTCCTCTTCGATAGGAAGGGTAAACATTTTATAATGCATAGCCACCCGTACATTATTAAATCCCCATTTCGCCATGGAATCCACATCGGCTTTTGTAAAATGATTGTCCCACCATGCCTGGTAGAATTCGTCCGTGCGGGCTTCCCCGATGGTTTCAATAAGCTTTTTCCGGAATTCCCACTGGGTGCCTGCGACTCCGGCCGAACCTATCATATAGCCTTCCTGGATCATCCAGTTTCCTGTTCCGACTCCCCTGAAGATCAGATTATTTCCGTCTCCGTCGAGTATCTGTTTTCCTGAAGCGCGCACAAATCCGTTTTGTGCAAAGGAAGAAACAGAAAAGGTGAATAGGAATACAAACATTAATACATAAGAAGGGAGAAAATGTTTTGTCATGTGATTTAATTTTTAGGTTACTAGATATGCTATTCAATGCAAAATTTCCTTCCGGAATGATTGACATGTCAAAAGTAGGTTTTAGAAAAAGCGATTTTTTCAGATATAAAAAAAATGTGGTAAATGAATGTTAAAATAAGAATATAATAGACTATTAATTAATACTTTATTTTTTTTGTTATTGTAAAAAAATGTGGTAAATCCACAAGAGAAAAAAGGATTTTTCAGGAGAAAAGAGTTGAAAATTGTGTAAGGGGGAATAAATGATTAAGGTGGGTGTATTGAAAAAGCAACAGCAGATAGCCGGGATTTGTAATATGAGGCAGATGTGGTTATGCGAAATGTTCTCTGTTTTCCGGTGATAAATCCAGAACAGAAGAAGAATCATAGTCCCTCTTCTCTTTAGCAAAGCTAAAAAGACTCCCCTCGTACGTTTGCATGAGAATCATTCTTTGTCTAAAATATGTAAAAAG
>JAJQEC010000013.1 GCA_021201815.1 Candidatus Azobacteroides sp.
TTTAGCAAAACAAATTTGATTATTTACATAGTATCTTCTTCGAGGGGAGAGGGGTGGGTATTTTATTATTTATTGGAAACCTTGGGTTTTGTTTCTATTTACAGTACCCCTGCTTCTACTAATCTTACTACTTCTTCTGTTACGCGATCTTTTCCCTCGGGATCGTATTCGCTTTTCAGGTTGGCTCCGAATAATTTTCCTATTCCCTGCCAGAAAGTGGCTCTACCGTTTCCTAAAAAGGCTTTTATGAGGTTGTATGAGGTTTGGTTACACTCTCTGTCAACTAGTTTTATTAATAGTTTTCCCTGGGAGAAAGACATTTTTTTCAGAACAGGTTTATATTCTTCAAATAATTCCTTTTCCATTTTTTTCAGGTGTTCTTCTCTCTTTTTTTCAGAAGGAATGGTTTCTATGTATTCGTAAGTTTCTATGAGAGTATCATAGATAAGTTTGGCATAAGGAAGTGTTCTTTTTACATCCCTTACCAGTTTTCTGTACTGCTTTTCTTCTTCTTCATCTTTGAAAGTTATCTGGGGAAAAACGTACATTTCCGGAAGGACAACCAATGTAAGGGTATCGTGAGCATGGATGCTGTCCAGGTAATGCGTGTAATCGTTTTTCTCTGCCCTTATGTGATGAATGGCAATAGAAAAGAATAGTATGTATATAAGAATTAATTTACTTTTCATTTCCTCTGTTAATGCGCTTCCAGCCAATTTTTACCGGCACCGCATTCTACTTTTAATGCAACTACCATCTGGTAGGCATTTTCCATTTCTTCGGTAATAATTTTTTTGACCACCGGTAATTCATTTTTAGCAACGTTGAAGTTTAATTCATCATGTACCTGCATAATCATCTTGGAGGTTAACTTTTCTTCTTCAAATCTTTTGAAAATGTTTATCATGGCAATTTTGATAATATCTGCCGCACTTCCCTGGATAGGAGAGTTGATGGCATTTCGTTCGGCATATCCTCTTACAGTGGCATTTTTAGAGTCAATATCCGGTAAGTATCTTTTCCGGTGCAGGACAGTTTCCACATATTTTTTCTGCCGTGCTGTTTCAATACTTTTATCCATGTATTGTTTTACTTTCGGATAAATCTCAAAATAGCCATTTATAAGCTCCTGTGCTTCTTTTCTGCTTACATTCAATCTTTCGGCAAGGCCAAAGGTGGAAATGCCGTAAATAATGCCGAAATTAGCTGTTTTGGCTTTTCGCCGCATATCAGGTGTTACTTCCTCGATGGGTATTTTGTATATTTTTGCGGCAGTAGCAGCATGGATATCATTTCCCGACAGGAAGTCCTGAATCATATTTTCATCCTGGCTTAAGTGAGCCATAATCCTTAATTCTATCTGTGAATAATCCGCAGACAGAAACAGGCAGTTGTCCTCCGCAATGAAAGCTTTCCGTATTTCTTTTCCCATTTCATCTCTGATGGGAATGTTCTGTAAATTGGGATTACTGGAACTTAATCTTCCTGTAGAGGTGATGGTCTGGTTAAAGGAAGTGTGGATCTTGCCGGTTTTTTTATTTACCAGTAAAGGAAGCGCATCGATATACGTGCTCAGGAGTTTTTTCAAATTTCTGTAATCCAGTATTTTATCAATAATAGGATGTTTCCCTTTAAGGCTGATTAAAATTTCTTCTGAAGTGGCGTATTGTCCTGTTTTTGTTTTCTTTGGATTGTCATGAATTTTTAATCTGTCAAATAATACTTCTCCGATTTGTTTGGAAGAGTTTACATTGAATTTCATTCCTGACATTTCAAAGATTTCCTCTTCTATCTGTAGTAGTTCTTTTGTAAGGATTTGGGAAGAAACCCGGAGTGCTTCTATATCAATTTTTACTCCTTCCCATTCAAGGTCAATGAGCACTTTGATAAGGGGCATTTCTATATTTTCGAAAAGATAGGTCAGGTCATTTTTTACTAATTCTTTTTCCAGTACTTTCTTTAATCTGAGTGTAACATCGGCATCTTCTGCTGCATAATCCACAATTTGTTCCAACGGAACATCCCGCATGGTTAACTGATTTTTACCTCTGGGACCAATGAGTTCTTCTATGTAAATGGTTTGATAGTTGAGATAAATTTCTGCTAAATAGTCCATGCCGTGATTTAATTCTGGCTGGAGCAGGTAATGGGCGATCATCGTATCAAAATATTTTCCTTTTATTTCGATTCCGTAATTTTTAAGGACTAGCGCGTCAAATTTTATATTTTGCCCTATCTTTTCTATTTTTTCGTTCGCGAAGAAGGACTTGAATTTATCGGTAATTTTTACTATTTCTTCTTTTTCTTTCGGAACGGGAATATAATACGCTTCTTTTTCTTTATAACTGAATGACATTCCAACCAGTTCTGATTCCATAGGGGAGGTACTGGTTGTTTCCGTGTCAAAGGCTACCGAGGTTTGCTGATTTAATTTGGTAATCAGTTCGTCAATCTTTTCTTCGGTATCAATGAGATAATAAGCCGGTTTTAGGGTTTTTATATCATCCAGATGGGAAAAATTATTTTCTCCGGTTATTTTTTCTTCTTCCGCTTTTTCTTCTTCCACATCATCAAACAAAGAACGTTGAAGCGGGTTTTGTTTTTTAGGGTAGGAGAGGGGTTTTGTTTCTTTTTTCAATACCCGGTTTATGAGGGTGCGGAATTCCAGTTCTTCAAAAATAGTTTTTATTTTTTCCTCATTAATCTCTCTTACTTTATACTCTTCTTCTTTGAATTCGATGGGTACATCGGTTTTTATAGTAGCCAGGAATTTACTGAAACGAATGATTTCTTGGTTATCTTCTATTTTGTTTTTTATGGCTCCTTTTAATTTGTCCGTATTTTCCAACAGGTTTTCTATGCTGCCGAATTCTTCGATTAGTTTTTGTGCGGTTACTTCTCCTACTCCCGGACATCCCGGAATGTTATCGCTTTTATCTCCCATGAGCCCCAGCATGTCTATTACCTGACATACATTTTTGATTTTGAATTTTTCCAGGACATCTTCTATTCCCATTATCTTGAATTCCGAACTGTTGTGCCTGGGCCGGTAAATAAAGCGATTTTCGGATACAAGTTGTCCGTAATCTTTATCCGGTGTCATCATATATACCTGGTATCCTTTTTCTTCTGCTTTTATGGCCAGGGTTCCTATTACGTCATCTGCTTCATAGCCGGCCACTTCTATGACAGGAATATTATAGCATTCTATGATTTCTTTTATAATGGGTATAGCGAGTTTAATGTCTTCCGGTGTCTGTTGTCTTTGTGCTTTGTATTGTTCATACATTTCATGCCGGAAAGTAGGTCCGGATGGGTCAAATACAACGGCAAGATGAGAGGGATTTTCTTTCCGCATGACATCTTCCAGGGTATTTATAAATCCGAAAATGGCAGATGTATTCAAACCTTTTGAATTGACTCTGGGATTTTTAATAAAAGCATAGTAAGCACGATATACTAATGCGTATGCGTCAAGGAGAAAAAGTTTTTTATCACTCATAATCTTTTTATCAATTCAAATTGTTTATAGTTGTGTTATTATGCAAATTTAGCGATTTCATTTGCTGCAACAAATTTATTTTTATCTTATTATATCTTAATAACATTATAAAATGGTTATCTCCCTTTTTATTATTAATTTTGCGCTCTCATTTAAAAAGTATGAATAACATTCTGAAAGTAAAACAAGCAGTTGAAAATGAGCTTCATCAATTTGATGAGACAATCAGGGATATACTCAAGAACAATAATCCGTTGTTGAATGAAGTGATAGATTTTGTTTTCAATAAAAACGGAAAACGTATCCGTCCTATTATTGTTTTTCTTTCGGCAAAAACTTTTGGAGAGGTAAATGTACAAACCATTTCTACTGCAGTGGCGCTTGAATTATTACATACGGCAAGTTTGCTGCATGATGATGTGGTGGATGAAAGTCTTTTAAGGAGAGCTCAGCCTTCTGTGAATGCAATGTATGATAATAAAGTTTCTATTTTGGCAGGAGATTTTTTTCTGGCCTCCTCATTAGGTTTAGCTATTCAAACAGATAATCTGCATATCCTCCGTCTTTTTTCTTCTTTGGGTAAAGATCTTGCTAAGGGGGAAATTCAGCAGTTAAATGTGTCTAAGCAGCATATTATCGATGAGAATGTTTACATTGATGTAATCCGGCAAAAAACAGCGGCTTTATTTGCTACCTGTGGTTCTTCAGGTGCTGTTTCCGTAGGTGCTACCGAGGAAGAAACTGGTTTCTTTTATCAGATAGGAGAAAATCTGGGAATTATTTTTCAGATTAAAGATGATATTTTTGATTATTATCAGAGTGAAAATGTAGGGAAACCTACTGGAAATGATATTCGGGAAGGGAAAATTACATTGCCGTTGATTTATGCCCTGAGGGAAAATCCTTGTTCTGAATATCATGATTTGGTGGAAAATATCCAGAATCATGATTTTACAGATGAAGACATTACTAAAATCGTGAATTTTGCTAAAGATAACGGCGGCATTGAATATGCCGAACAGGTAATGAAAAAGTATTATGATTTGACATTGGATTTACTTTCTAATGTGAAAAATGAAGAGATAAAAGCTTCTTTTATCTCTTTACTTGACCACTTGATGATCCGTACCAAATAGAGTAGGGGAACTTGCGTTTATTTTCTGTTTCAGAAATAGTTTATTTCTTTTTCTTTGAGTGTTGACAAAACAGTATTTGTTAGTTTGCTTGTTCCGATCCGGAAATAATTTTTACCGATCCATTCTTTGCCAGCTATTTGTTCTGTAATTTTCAGGTATTGGAGTACTTCTTCTATTGTTTTAATTCCACCGGCAGCCTTAAAGCCCACTTTATATTGTGTTTTTTCGTAGAAATCTCTGATTGCCTGACACATGACGATAGCTGCTTCGGGTGTAGCATTTACGGTATATTTTCCTGTGGAAGTTTTTATAAAATCTGCTCCTGCATACATAGCAATTATGGAAGCTGTATAAATCTGTTTATTGTTTTTGTATGCTCCTGTTTCCAGAATAACTTTCAATTTTGCTTCTCTGCAGGCATGTTTTATTTCTTCAATTTCTTCTCCTACTTCATCATATTTTTCTTCCAGTAATTTACTTACGGAGATCACCGTATCAATTTCTTCTGCTCCTTCACTGACTGCTAAGGCCGTTTCTGCTATTTTTACTTCCAGGTAGGTTTGTGGATTCGGAAAACCGGTTACCGTACAAATGTTTGTTCTTTTTTCTGTTAGGTTTCTTTTTAGTTCTCCTATAAATACAGGAAAAGTGCAAATAGATGCTACAGGAGGAAGATCATTGAATTCATCGGAGAACCGATTTACCTTTTCCACAAGTTCATTTATTTCCTTTTCTGTATCTGTAGTATTGAGGGAAGTCAGGTCGATACAACTTAACAAAGACATTAATTCTTTGTTTTCGATGATAGTACTTTTTTCTTTTGTTTCTTTAATTATTTCCTGTATTTCGGCATTTTCTTTGCTGAGATTATATTCTTTTAGGATATCGCTGTACTTTCCCATTTTTATTTTAATTTGGCGTTAGTTAAATGTCTTGTTTTATCTCTGTCGGTTTTCTTTTGCATATTTCTTTCAAAGGCTTCTGTAAGGTCTATTCCGGTTTGATTGGCAATACAGATCAGTACCCATAATACATCTGCCAGTTCGTCCCCTAAGTTTTTTCCTTTATCGCTCTCTTTGCAGGACTGGTCCCCGTATTTTCTTGCCATTATTCTTGCGACTTCGCCCACTTCTTCCATGAGGATGGTCATGTTGGTAAGTTCGCTGAAATATCTTACTCCATATGTTTTAATCCATTCATCTACGATACGTTGTGCTTCTTTTAATTCCATTTGAATGAATATTATTTTTTATTTTATTCTTTTCTTCTGCTATCTATCCATATAGTGACAGGTCCGTCATTGACCAATCCGACTTTCATGTCTGCACCGAAGATTCCTGTTTTTACTTTTTTTCCTGTTTTATTGCTCATTTCTTCGCAGAATTTTTCATATAACGGGATTGCTATTTCAGGTTTTGAAGCGCGGATGTAAGAGGGTCTGTTTCCTTTTTTAACCATTGCATGTAAGGTGAACTGGCTGATAATAAGTATTTCTCCTCCTATGTCCAGCAGAGATTTATTCATTATCTGATTTTTATCATCAAAAATCCTGAGATTAATAATTTTACTTGTTAACCATTCAATATCTTCTTTTGAATCTTCATCTTCAATTCCTATCAGGACCAATAATCCTTTTGCTATTTCGTTATGGATTTTCCCATTGATCTTTACATTTGCTTCTGTTACTCTCTGGATAAGTACTCTCATTTGTAATATATTCTTTTTGTCAGGAATTGTTCTTAAGTTCTTTTTTTACAATTTCTGTTTTGTGCCTTCCTATCAGTTTTATCAATTCTTCTTCCGGAGCTTCTTTTATCCGCTTAATACTCTTGAATTCTTTCAGCAACAGTTCCTTTGTTTTATCTCCGATTCCTTTTATAGCATCTAATGCAGAAGTAGTTTGTTTTTTACTTCTTTTATTTCTATGGTGTGTAATCCCGAAGCGGTGGGCTTCATCCCGCATTTTTTGTATGAGTTTAAGGCTTTCTGAGTTTTTATCCAGATAAATGGGAATACTATCTTCCGGAAAAAATATTTCTTCCAGTCTTTTTGCTATGCCGATAATGGCTATTTTTCCATATAAGCCTAACTCTTCCAGTGCTTCTTTAGAGCTGCTTAACTGTCCTTTTCCTCCATCAATCACTATTAGCTGAGGAAGACTTTGATTTTCTTCCGAAAGTCGTTTATATCGTCTATAAACGACTTCTTTCATGGATGCGAAATCATTCGGACCTTCTACGGTTTTAATATTGAAGTGTCTGTAGTCTCTTTTGGATGGTTTAGCTTTTTTAAATACCACACAGGCAGATACCGGATTTGTACCCTGGATATTCGAGTTATCAAAACATTCTATATGCCATGGGATTTCTTTTAATTGCAAATCCTTTTGTAATGTTGTGAGGATTCTTATTGTTCTTTGTTCCGGATTGAGCTTCTCCTCTTGTTTTAACCGGTCAAATTTATATTGTTTGACGTTTTGTACGGATAAATCAAGTAATTTCTTTTTATCTCCCTTTTGTGGGATGGTAAAAGTGGCATTGAACAGTTCTGCATTTTCCGGAAGAAAAGGAACGATAATTTCTGAAAATTTTTTCTTGTATTTTTCTTGTATTTCTGCTATTCCCAGTGCTAATAATTCTTCTTTTGTTTCTTCTAATTTTTTCTTGTATTCGAATGTGTATCCCTGCACAATTGTTCCGTTTATAATATGCAGATAGTTGATAAATCCTGCTTTATCATTTACTTCACATGAGAAAACATCCGTATTTTTAATCGTTGGGCTTACAATAATGGATTTTGTTTTATATTGTTCGATTAATTCATATTTATGTTTTATCTTTTGTGCTTCTTCGAATTTTAGCTCTTTGGCAAGACTTTTCATTTCATCATATAGGAGATTGGAAATTTCCTGTGCATTTCCTTTTATGATTTCTATGATATCTTTAATATTTTTATTATAATCTTCTTCTTTTTGTAATTCTTCACATGGTCCGAGACAGTTTTTAATATGATATTCCAGGCATACTTTGTATTTTCTTTCTTTTATTCTTTCCGGAGAAAGATTTAAATGGCATGTTCGTATAGGATATAGTTCTTTTATGAGATCAAGCAGGATGTTGATTGCATTTGCAGAGCTATAGGGACCAAAATACAAATTGCCTTTTTTGGTAATATCCCTGGTTTTATAAATTCTCGGAAAGTGTTCTTTTGTTATACAAATAGAAGGATATGTTTTATCGTCTTTCAGTAATACATTATATCTTGGGCGATGCTTTTTAATTAAATTGTTTTCTAGTAATAATGCATCATTTTCATTTTCTACAATGATATATTGAATACTTTTTATTTTTTTTACTAATACTTTTGTTTTGCCGTATTCGTGATTTTTATTAAAATAAGAACTTACTCTTTTCTTAAGATTTTTTGCTTTTCCTACATATATAATGGTGCCATTTATATCAAAAAACTGATATACCCCTGCTTTTTCCGGTAGGTTCGTGATGATATTTTTTAATATGGTATTGTCGTTGCTATTCACTATTTTTATAGACTAATATCATTAAAATTCTACTAAACTAACTGTTTTGTCAGCAATTTTGTTTCCTAGAAATTCTTTTCCATTCAATTCTGCTAATTCTATGATAAAGTTTAGGTATATTTCTTTTACATTAAATTTTGAAACCAGATTATATGCAGCTTTCATGGTTCCACCAGTTGCCAATATATCGTCGTGGATAAGAACTACATCATTTTCATCTAACGAATCATTATGTATTTCTATTACATCTTCTCCGTATTCTTTTTTATAAACTTCATTTATCACATCTCCCGGCAGTTTACCTTTTTTTCTAATTGGCACAAATCCTGCGTTTATTCTTGTGGCTAATACCGGACCCATTATAAATCCACGCGATTCAATGCCTACTACTTTTGTAATATTCTTATCTTTATATAATTCATACAAGCAATCTGATAAAAATGCTAAGCTTTCAGGATTTTTAAATACTGTTGTTAAATCTCTGAAAATTATCCCTTTTTTCGGATAATCTTTTATGATTCTTATTTCTTTTTTTATTTCTTCTATGTGTATTTCTTTATTGTATAAAGAGAAAATGAGTTAATTAATTGTTAATATTTATCTATTTTTAGTTAAATTGTTTCACGTGGAACTACCTTCCATGTATAACTAATAAGACATTTATATCATTTGGAGATATGCCTGGTATCCGACTTGCCTGCCCAATTGTTTTTGGCTTTATTTTGGAAAGTTTTTGTCTTGCCTCTGTTGATAAAGACTGAATCATATTATAATCAATTCCTTCTTTAAGATTGATATTTTCTAATCTCTTTATTTTTTCAGCTATCTGTTTTTCTCTGTCAATATATCCCTGATATTTTATTATAATTTCTGTTTCTTCAATTATTTCTTCTTTTCTTAGTAGTGGTAAAGAAGAGAGCAAACTATTTAATTCCGGAATATATTCTTTTATATTATTAAAACTTATCTGAGGACGTGTTAATAAAGATTTTAAATTAGTTTTTTGTTTTATGGCTGTTGTTCCTAATTTTTCTAAGGCTTGATTTATATTTTCGGGTATAACTGAAAAGTTTTCTATAAAATCAATGATGTGGGAAATACTTTCTTTTTTAGTTATTAATAACTCATATCTTTCTTTTGTTGCTAATCCTATTTCGTAGGATTTATCTGTTAAACGCATATCTGCATCGTCCTGTCTTAGCAGGATTCTATATTCTGCTCTTGAAGTAAACATTCTATAAGGTTCATCTACTCCTTTTGTTACCAGATCATCTATTAAAACGCCTATATAGGCTTCATTTCTCTTTAATATAAAGGGTTTCCCCCCCCAGACATTAATATGTGCGTTTATTCCTGCTATTAAACCTTGACCCGCCGCTTCTTCATATCCTGTGGTTCCATTAATTTGTCCAGCGAAAAATAAGTTTTTTATGATTTTACTTTCCAGGCTATGATTTAATTGTGTCGGATCTGAATAATCATACTCAATGGCATACCCAGGTCGATATATGTGGATGTTTTTAAAAGCAGGAATTTTTTTTAGTGCTTCTATTTGAATATGGATAGGTAATGAGGAAGAAAAACCATTCAGATAAAACTCATTTGTATCTGTTCCTTCAGGTTCTAAAAATAATTGATGCTGGGTTTTATCAGCAAAGGTAACGATTTTTGTTTCAATACTAGGACAATACCGTGGTCCAATGCTTTTAATCTGTCCATTATATAATGGAGATTCCTCTATGGAAGAATTTAGTATATCATGTACTTCTGGATTGGTATATAAAGACCAGCAACTTAACTGTGGCAATTGGCGAGGGATAAAGTTCATATAAGAGAATTTATGAAAATCGTTTTCTCCTTTTTGTTCTGTAAGCAAACTAAAATCAACACTTCTGCCATCAATTCTCACAGGAGTTCCCGTCTTCATCCTTCCTATCTTATGACCTATCTGGCCTAATTGTTCTGAAATGCCATTAGAAGCAGGTTCTGATATTCTTCCTCCTTTTAACTGAGTTTTTCCTATATGAATTAAACCATTTAAAAATGTTCCTGTTGTAAGGATAATGGCTCTAGAATAAAAATTTATGTTTAAACCGGTTGTTACACCTTTTAAGTTTCCTTTTTCAATAATTAAATTTTTTACTGTGTCTTGCCAAATATATAGATTGGATGTATTTTCCAGAATGCATCTCCATCTTTCACTATATTTTTGTCTATCGATTTGCGATCTTGGACTCCACATAGCAGGCCCTTTTGATCGATTCAACATTCTGAACTGTATAGCTGTTTCATCTGTAATAATTCCTGAATAACCTCCTAACGCATCTATTTCCCTGACTATCTGACCTTTCGCTATTCCTCCCATAGCCGGATTACAGCTCATCTGTGCTATTGTATGCATATCCATGGTAATAAGAAGAGTACTGGAACCTAATTTAGCTGCTGCATTAGCTGCTTCACACCCCGCATGCCCTCCTCCTATTACAATCACATCATAATTAAATTTCATATCATTTTTTTGCAAAGATATTAATTTTTAATCAAGATGGATTTTGTTGTGTATAGAATAAAAATTTCTTTTTTTAGTTAATTTACCTTTGTAATATTTTTTTGTATATTTTTTATTCTATACGAATATTATATTCTATTTTAATAAATTATTTATTCGCTATATTTATATCGGTTATTATTATTTAATAATGTATTATTAATTATTTTAGAATGGTCGTTAATATCTTATTTTTTAACATAAAAATATTAATTCTTATTGTTTTTTTGTTTGAGAAGGTTATTAATATTTGTTTGGATTAATTTTACCTTCTTTTTATGATTTATTAATATTTTTATATGTAAAGTAATGTTTGTGAAAATATGTTTATTTA
>JAJQEC010000068.1 GCA_021201815.1 Candidatus Azobacteroides sp.
TCTCATGCAAACGTACGAGGGGAGTACCTTTGGCTTCGCCAAACGGGTGGGGTTTGGTGAAAAGTAGCTGGGCTACCTTTCTGTTTTTTCAACC
This sequence comes from Candidatus Azobacteroides sp., assembly GCA_021201815.1. Lineage (GTDB taxonomy): Bacteria > Bacteroidota > Bacteroidia > Bacteroidales > WRGA01 > WRGA01. The sequence continues at coordinate 95 of JAJQEC010000068.1, forward strand.
GTGGGTTAACCCTTCCCCTTTTCCGCAGGAAAAGGTACTTCCCTTCCAGGAAGGGAAGAGTGGCAGCTTCCCGTAAAAAACACCCGGAAAACTTGACTTTCCCTCAAAAAAGCAGTATCTTTATATCCCGAGGATAGACCATGTGATAAATGTATTCAGGGGCATTAAAAAAGCCCTGATACCCTTCACCAGCCTCTTGCAGGATGTCCTCCCTTACTTCCGCAAGGAAACATTTTAATCTCCATTTGGGATTTCATCGTCTGACATATGTGAGACGAACGCCCCACATATGTAGAACGATCGTCTCACATATGTGGGGCGTTCGTTCCACATATATGCAACGATAACATTATGCTTTCATTTGTACGACATTGGCCTTTCATTTGTATGACATTACGCTTTTATTTATCTAACTTCAGAATGTTAGTAACTTGTAAATAGTTTTTCTTAATTTTACCACAAGAAAAACGATCCGCTCTTAAAAATACAAACAATAAAAGCGAAATACGATGTGTATGAGATGCCGGTTGCCGGTGAAGATAAAGGGAAAAAACAGTATTGTGCCCGGCTGGTGCCTTCAGGAACAGTAAATATAAAGCAACTGACTGAAAAACTTCAATATGGACGGTCCATCACGTTGGTAGAGATCCAGGGAGTGCTTGCCGGCTTAATCCACGAATTGGAGGTTGCCCTGCAGCAGGGAGAACGCATTCACCTGGACGGGCTGGGGTATTTCCGGATGAAGATCAGCAGTGAACCGGTGAAGATCCGGAGAAAATGCGGGCGGAGTATGTACGGTTTAAATCCATTGCTTTCCTTCCGGAAAAGAGCCTGAAAAAGAAGCTGGCCGGGACGAAGTTTATCCGTTCTCCCAGGAAGAACCATTCCCAAAATCATTCTGAGGAAATCATGAAGGAAAAACTGGCTTCTTATTTTCTGGAGCATCCTTTTATTACCCGCGCGGAATTCCAGAAGTTATGTGGTTACACAAAAAACATGGCGCTCCAGAAACTGAATGAGATGATCAAAGAGGGGAAATTAAAAAAGGAAGGAATAAACCGTTTCCCGGTATATGCGCCGATAAAAGGGAAGAAGTAAAAGCAGGAGCACAACCGGATTGTCATTCGAAGTTTTAACTTCTTTTGGTGAAGGAAAAAGAGATGGTTATCACGAAATCCTACTCTTCCCTTCTGCGAAGGGAAGTACCTTTTGGCTTTGCCAAAAGGGGAAGGGTTAACCCTCGGTTGAATAACCCGCAAGAAAACAGAAGTTACACAGAATAAAATAAATCAGTTAGGTATCAAAAAGGTCTAAGCATTTTTCTTGTCTGGTTGCTCTAATACTTATCAACAAACCCCTCCCCTTTTCCGAGGGAAAAGGTACTCCCCTTCTCCGAGGGGAGAGTTGGTAAAAAACCGGAGAAGAAACTATCCTGAAATGTACGAGAGTTTTAATAGGAAATTAATCCGAAAGCAGGAGTATCTATTGCATTTTCCTTCTCAATAAAACCCTTTAAGTCAACCGTTGCTATGATAACAGGTTCTATTTTCATTATTCCGATTTGTTTGCTTTCCTCATCTTCATCCGAAAGTAACTCAGTTAACCCGGAAAATGTCAACTGAAGACTTTTTCCTTCCTGAACAAAGTCGCAGATATCCTGAAAGTAACTGATAAAAGATGAATCGGAATAATCTTCCAACCTGGTCTGCTCCGGAAGCTCAAAATCGGCAAACAATTCATCATTTATATAGGTCCTGCTGGCAAAATTGATGGTCGTCTCTTTTATTTCCCCTTCATTATCCATGATAGTAATAAACAACTCCTTAACAAACAACTCAATTGGCTGATTCCGGTATTTATCTAACTCGCTGAATAAAGATTGCTGAATATAAAAACTTAACACTTCTCCGTAGAAAGGAGAGAATCCGGCAGGGACAGTTTCTGCATCAGATAAGAACAAAGGGATCTCCAGAGAAACATGACTCAATTCAATTTCCCGGAGATTAGATTCCTTTTCCGTACAGGATAATTGAAAAAAAGATAACAATATAAATACACAAAAGGGTAAAAAAATCCCTGTAATCTTCATATTACATACACTATTTAAAGAATAAAGTCTACACACCCAGGAATAATTCCACAGATTGAAACCGGGTACAAATTTAATATTTTCATTGTAAATACAATAAGGCAACTCTCCTAATCGAAAAAGAAAAATTATCCTTATATTTGCCGCCTCAATCAAAAATCACACGAACTATGAAAAAAATAACTTTTACGAAAGTTTTTCTTTCCCTGCTCTCCTTTTTGCTCTTTTTCTCTTGTATCGATAGCAAATATGATATAAATGATCTGCAGGATGAAGTAATTCTCAGCCAGAATGGAATCATCTTACCTATTGGCAATCTTCAGAAATGGGACTTTGAACGGTATGTATATATTGAAGACGGGAAATTGGTATTTACTGAAAATACGGACATATTCACCGAAGACTTTTTCGATTACTTCATTTATACTTATAAAGGTGAAGAAAAAAGCATCGGAGCGCTTCAATTAAGTGGCAATATACACGCACAGGTTTTCAGATGTGAGGCAAATACAACCCTGGAAGTAGAAGCAATAGTAGTCTCTGCCAATGGAGAAGAGATCGGATCTCCGCTGGTTCAGACGGCATACAGGGTAACGGACCTGCAGCAAGGAGGACAAAAAATAGTATTAGAGATTTCGGAAGATGAAATATTATTGATGAAATACAAACAAGCAAAAAGCCTTCTTTTCAAATTTACTCTTAATATAGACCTTCTTTCACTAACTCCTGAAGATTATATCCAGCTAAAAAATCTGAAACTTATATCAGAAGGAGGAATCCATATTTAAATACGACCATTTATTTCCATTAAAAAATTAATACGATGAAAAGTTATATTACTCCTATTTATATAGTAGTTTGCTTATTTTTTTATATTTCAATCACACAGGCACAATCGGTTTCTTCTGATTATTTTATAAAGACCTCCCCTACCCGATCTTCTTTAAATCCGGCTTTCAGGCCATTACAGGGTTACATAGGAATACCTTTTCTTACCAATATACAAGCCGATGTAAAAACAAATACCATTAATTTAAAACACTTGACATTTTTTAACGACGGAGAACTGGTAAGCTTTCTGCACCCTAGTGTAAATGCCCGCTCTTTCTTAGCCGATATGGCAAGCAACAATTATATTTCAGCCAATGTAAATTATAAAATTTTCTCCTTAGGTTTCTACAAGGAAAACACCTTCTGGACGGTAGACCTGGGTATTCGCGCACATAGTGACCTGAGGGTCCCTAAAGACCTCTTTTCTTTCCTGAAAGAAGGGTTTACTCACGAAGAAGATAAATTACCATCTAAATTATACGATCTTAAAAATACAAATGCAACCTTATCTGCCTTTTATGAAGCAGGAGTGGGATATTCAAAATCTTTTCCGGACAAACATTTATCGGTAGGAGCGAAAGCAAAAGCACTCGTCGGAATAGGAAATTTCGATCTTAATGTAAAACAACTGAATATACAGGCTTTTGATGAGGAGTGGATCATAAAGGGAAAATCTACTTTCACCGGAACCCTTCCGGGTCTTAAAGCAAACTATGATATGAATGACGAAGGAGAAGAAGTTTTTGATGATTTTGATATAGATGGAGGTCTGGGAGTTGCCGGGATCGGACTGGGTTTTGACCTGGGAGCTGTATATGATTTCAAAGGAATCGCAGAAAACATGAGTAATAATAACATGGCTGAAATACTCAGAAAAACAAAAATCTCCCTGGCTTTTACAGACATAGGTTTTGTTTCGTGGTTTGGAAACCATACGGTGAAACAAACATCTTCGGACATAGACAAAGTGGTTTCGGCAAAAGATTATAACGATGATACGCCATTAGGAGATCGACTGGACGATATTATCGATGATTTTGAAAATATCCTGGATTTTAAAAGAGATAATGAATCCAACAAAGGGTACTCAACAAGGTTATTTACAACAATGAACCTGGGACTAGAATATGAAGTATGGGAAAACAATATGACCGCAGGACTTCTTTCCTCTACTCAATTCGGCAAATATCATACAAACACGGAATTTACATTATCAGCTAACTATCACAATCCACAAAGAGAATGGTTAGCAGCTACCCTTAGCTATTCTTTTATCCATAGCTATTTTAATACATTCGGGCTGGCGATACATCTGGCTCCGCGAAAAGGAATAAATTTCTTCCTGGCAAGTGATTACATTATTTTCCATGTGAACAATCAATTTATCCCGACAAGCTCTAAAGCGGTTAATTTTCAGATAGGGTTTTCTATCCCGATGGGAGAAAGAAAAAGCTAAGCACTAAGTATTAAAAAAGGTTGATTTATGTAATCAACCTTTTTAATTCTTGTTTCTTAATTTATTATTTTTTAGCCAGACGTTTCCGTTCATTTTCATCCAGAATAATTTTCCGGAGACGCATATAGTTGGGAGTCACTTCTACATATTCATCTTCTTTAATATATTCCAGTGCTTCTTCCAGACTGAACACAACAGGCGGAGCAAGTTTCACTTTATCATCTGCCCCAGATGCCCGCATATTCGTTAACTTTTTAGATTTGGTTACGTTTACGACCAGATCTCCTTCTTTATTATTTTCCCCGACAACCTGTCCGGCATACACTTCTTCTTGCGGATGAACAAAGAAACGTCCCCGGTCCTGCAATTTATCCAACGCATAGGCAAATGCCGTACCTGTTTCCATTACAATAATAGAACCGTTCACACGCCGTTCGATATTTCCTTTCCAGGGCTGGTATTCCAGAAAGCGGTGAGCCATAATCGCTTCTCCGGATGATGCCGTAAGCACATTATTTCTTAAGCCGATGATACCTCTTGAAGGAATTTGAAATTCCATATGAACACGATCTCCCTGACGTTCCATAGATAATAAATCTCCTTTTCTGCGGGTTACCATATCTATGATTTTACTTGAAAATTCATCCGGAAGGTTAATCGTCAACTGCTCTACAGGTTCACATTTTTCAGCCCCTATATCTTTCAGGATTACCTGAGGCTGTCCCACCTGCAATTCATATCCTTCCCGGCGCATGGTTTCAATCAATACGGAAAGATGCAATACCCCTCTTCCGAAAACGGTCCATACATCCGAATCCGGTGATTTTTCTACCCGCAAAGCCAGGTTACGGTCCAGTTCTTTTATAAGACGTTCATGAATATGCCTGGAAGTTACATATTTTCCATCTTTACCAAAAAACGGACTATCATTTATAGTAAAGACCATACTCATAGTAGGTTCATCAATAGCAATAGGATCCAGTGGTTCCGGCTGTTGCAGGTCAGTAATCGTATCCCCGATTTCAAAACCGTCGATTCCGACCAACGCACATATATCACCGGAAGAAACCGATTGTGTTTTTGTCCTACCCAGCCCTTCAAATACATGCAATTCCTTTATGCGGGATTTAACAATAGAACCGTCTCTTTTACAAAGTGCCACATCCATTCCCTCTTTCAGTTCTCCCCTATGTACACGTCCGACAGCAATTCGTCCGACATAAGAAGAAAAATCCAATGAAGTAATCAGCATCTGAGGAATTCCGTCCCGTTTTTTCGGAGCCGGAATATGCTCTACAATAGCATCCAGCAAGGTAAAAATATCCTCTTTAGGTGCTTTCCAGTCATCAGACATCCATCCTTGTTTCGCCGAACCATAAATAGTAGGAAAGTCCAACTGTTCCTCCGTAGCATCCAGATTAAACATCAGATCAAATACCATTTCCTGTACTTCTTCCGGACGACAATTCGGTTTATCGACTTTATTAATGACAACAATAGGTTTTAAACCTAAACTTAATGCTTTCTGAAGCACAAAACGAGTTTGAGGCATAGGGCCTTCAAACGCATCTACCAGCAACAGACAACCATCGGCCATGTTCAGTACCCGTTCTACTTCCCCTCCGAAGTCGGCGTGTCCGGGAGTATCTATGATATTAATTTTATGGTCTTTGTAGTTTATAGAGACATTTTTTGAAAGGATAGTTATCCCCCGTTCCCGTTCCAGATCATTATTATCAAGAATCAATTCACCGGTTTGCTGATTCTCCCTGAAAAGATGGCCGGCCATCAGCATTTTATCTACCAGTGTGGTTTTTCCATGATCCACATGGGCTATAATAGCAATATTTCTTATTTTTTGCATACTTATTTTTTTGGGCTGCAAAGGTACGATAAAAAAATAAACATTTTAATATAAATATCTGATACATCTTTTGTCCCCTTTCTAAACCCTTAAAATTACGGTTCTATAAAAAATCCTTATTTTCATGAAACATACAAAAGCTTAGAATTCAAAATACTAATTACAAACACGTTATCCAATTAAAAAAGTTGCATAAAGGAAAGCAATTTCAATCGTTTGCATAATATATTAATGGATTTTAATGCAACAAATAACATGATTTTCATATTTTACTCACCTTTGTCATAATTTTAAATTGTCGTAAAAGCGTAACAATGACAAAAGAATACATACAGCCTGATTATATATTCGAGGTTAGCTGGGAAGTATGCAACAAAATCGGCGGAATTTATACCGTACTTTCAACAAAAGCTAAAACTCTTCAGAAAATATATAATCAAAGAACTATTTTTATCGGACCAGATCTTTCTCAGGAAAATATATATTTTATAGAAGATGCGACGGTTTTTCCCGACTGGTGTGAACATGCACGCATAAAAAACGGATTGAAGGTACGCACCGGTTATTGGGACATTCCTGGAAAACCTTACGTGATCTTAATTGACTTTCAATCCTTGTTTCCACAAAAAGACATTTTATATGCCAACATGTGGAAATGGTATAAAGTAGATTCTCTACATGCCTATGGCGATTATGATGAAGGTTGTATTTTTGCTTTTTCTACTGCGTTGGTAATTGAAAGTTTCTATACCTTTTATAAATTAAGTGATAAAAAGGTGATCGCCCATTTCAATGAATGGACAACAGGAATGGGAGCACTATATATTAAACAATATTTTCCTGAAATAGGCACCTTATTTACAACACATGCCACCTGTATAGGCAGGTCTATAGCCGGCAACAATAAGCCTCTTTACAGCCACCTGGCAAATTATAACGGGGACCAGATGGCACAGGAATTAAACATGGTTGCCAAACATTCGCTGGAAAAGCAGACAGCCCACCATGTAGACTGTTTCACAACTGTCAGTGATATAACGGCAAAAGAATGTGAACAATTGCTGGAACGTCGTCCGGATGTAGTAGTATTGAACGGTTTTGAAGATAACTTTGTTTCCAAAGGGAAAAATTATAAAATAAAAAGAGAAGAAGCACGCCACAGCTTATTATATGTAGCTGAGAATATGCTTGGATACCGACCTTCTTCCGAGACCTTCCTTATCGCAACAAGTGGAAGGTATGAGTATAAAAATAAAGGCATTGATGTCTTTATTGATGCACTGCACCAGTTAAATATGCAGGAAAATCTGAAGAAAGATGTTATTGCATTTATAATGGTACCAGGATACGTAGATTGTCCAAGAGCAGATTTACTGGCAAATATGGACAATTCCGTACTTGATGACCCACTCCAGTTTCCGTTTACCACTCACTGGCTGCACGATCAGGAACATGATAATGTATTGAATCACATTACTTACCGGGGATTTAAAAACCAGCAACAGGATAAAGTTAAAATTATTTTTGTCCCTTCTTATCTGACAGGCTCTGATGGTATTTTCAATAAATCTTATTATGACCTTTTAATAGGAATGGATGCTACGGTCTTTCCTTCTTACTATGAACCCTGGGGATATACACCGTTGGAAAGTATTGCATTTTCCGTGCCTACCATAACAACAGATCTGGCAGGATTCGGTTTGTGGGCTCAGAAAGTAAAAGAGGAAGACGGACTGGATTCCGGTGTCGATGTAGTTCATAGAACAGATTATAATTATTTTGATGTAACAAATGATATTTGCAACCATTTGCAAAAGCTTATCAATGTTTCACAAAAAGAAATGACTTCTATAAGAAAAAATGCATTATATATTTCCAATAAAGCTCATTGGGAATTCTTTATACAAAATTATTTATACGCATACGATTTTGCATTAAAACAAAAAAGAAACAGGTATTAAAATTCAATAGATATGAAAGTGAAAGTTAGCAATGTGAATCAACCCGTATGGAAAGATATCATAGTAAAGTCTCAGGTTCCGAAAGAACTGCAGGTACTGGAAGAATTATCCTATAATTTATGGTGGGTATGGAATTCCGAAGCAACTAATCTATTCCAGAAAATAAACAGTGAATTATGGAAAGAAAGCGGTCATAATCCGGTTTTATTCCTTGATAAGGTTAGCTATGAGCGCCTGAAAGAAGTAGTAGGTGACAAGCTACTGATGGATGAGATTAATATTGTATACAGCAAATTCAGAAAATACATGGACGTAAGTCCTGACACCAACATTCCTTCTATTGCTTATTTCAGTATGGAATACGGACTGGCAAATATCCTGAAGATATTTTCCGGAGGGCTTGGGGTATTAGCAGGAGATTATCTGAAAGAAGCAAGTGACTGTCGGGTAGATATGACTGCTGTCGGTTTCCTTTACCGGTACGGATATTTTACCCAGAGCCTTTCCATGGAAGGCCAGCAAATTGCAAATTATGAATTTCAGAATTTCGGACAATTACCGGTTGAGCAGGTATTAAATCCGGATGGGAGTAATTTTATCCTGGAAGTTCCTTATCCGGACCGTATTGTGTATGCCAACATCTGGAAAGTAAATGTCGGACGTATTTCTTTATATCTGATGGATACGGATATGAACATGAACAGTGAATTTGACCGTTCCATTACTCATCATTTATATGGTGGAGACTGGGAAAACCGGATGAAACAGGAGTATCTTCTTGGAATCGGAGGTATCCTGCTGTTAAACAAATTAGGAATCAAAAAAGATGTATATCATTGCAATGAAGGACATGCTGCCCTGATTAATGTACAACGTCTTGTTGATTATATCCGGAATGAAGGACTGACATTTGACCAGGCTCTTGAAATAGTACGCGCCTCCTCCTTGTATACTGTCCATACTCCTGTTCCGGCAGGACATGATAGCTTTGATGAATCCCTTTTCCTTAAATACATGCATAAATTTTCGGAAAAACTGGGTATTAGTGCCAGTGACCTTATGGATATGGGTAGAGAAAACCCGGGAACAAATGAAAAATTCTCCATGAGTGTATTTGCCTGCAATACTTGTCAGGAAGTCAATGGAGTAAGCTGGTTACATGGGAAAGTATCGCAAAAAATATTCCAGCCTATCTGGAAAGGATATAGTCCTGATGAACTACATGTAAGCTATGTAACAAATGGAGTACACATGCCTACATGGACAGCATCCGAATGGAAACAGCTATATTCGGAAAATTTCAGCAAAGACTGGATGTCCGATCAGTCAAATAAAAGGATCTGGGAAGCTATTTACAATGTACCGGATGAAAAAATATGGGAAACCCGTCAGACATTAAAGAAAAAGCTACTGGATTACATTATAGTGCAATTTAAAGATGGATGGTTAAAAAATCAGGGAGATCCGTCCCGTATCATTTCTATTCTTGAGCAGATAAATCTGAATGCACTCCTTATTGGTTTCGGTCGACGTTTTGCCACATACAAACGTGCACACTTATTGTTTACAGATCTGGAAAGATTATCTAAAATTGTTAATAATCCTCATTATCCGGTTCAATTTATTTTTACAGGGAAAGCGCATCCTGCCGATGGTGAAGGACAGGCACTGATTAAAAATATCATTGAAATTTCCTGCAGACCGGAGTTTTTAGGAAAAATTATTTTCCTGGAAAATTATGATATGCGTCTGGCAAAAAGGTTAATATCCGGAGTCGATATCTGGTTAAATACCCCTACTCGTCCGCTTGAGGCCTCAGGAACTTCCGGACAGAAAGCCGAAATGAATGGAGTATTGAACTTCTCGGTTCTTGACGGCTGGTGGTACGAAGGATATGTAAAAGGTGCAGGATGGGCGCTGACTGATAAAATTACATATGAAAATAATGATTATCAGGACCAATTGGATGCCGTAACAATCTACGAAATGCTGGAAAATCAGATTGTACCTTTATTTTATGCTAAAAATAGCAAAGGATACTCCCCTGAATGGATCCAATACATTAAGAATTCTATTGCACAAATTGCTCCTATTTATACAACCAAACGAATGCTGGACGATTATATTGACCGTTTCTACAATAAATTGTCAGAGCGTTCCAAAGCATTAAAAGCAAATTCTTTTGCTAAAGCAAAAGAAATTGCAGCCTGGAAAGAAATGGTAGCAGAAAAGTGGGATACAATTAAAGTAGTTTCTATCTTAGAAGTTACGGGAGCAGATCACCATAATCTGGTTTCAGGACAGGAATATCCGATTGAAGCTGTGATAGATAAAGGAGAAATAACAGATTATTGCCTGGGACTGGAAATGGTAGTAGTATCTACAGACCAGAATGATAGTAATAAAACAAATATTGTATCAATCTCTGAGTTTGATCTGGTAAAAACAGAAAATAACTTAATGTATTTCAAATTAGACTTTGAAGAACAATATGGAGGAGCCTTCAAATACTCCTTCCGAATCTTCCTGAAAAATCCGGATCTTCCTCACAGGATGGATATGAGTTATGTATTATGGGTATAAGCCATAAATAAACTAATAAAAAAGGAGCTTATTTAATAAATTAAGCTCCTTTTTTAATTTTTTTATCAGGAATATTTTTCCCGATCTACTTTCTTTTCTATTAATTCAAATAAGGACTTTTCGGATAATTAACCCATTTCCTATATTCATCTTCTAATGCTAAAAGAGAAGTTTTCCATAATTCATCATCTTTTCCTTCAAATAAATCTTTCTGGTTTAACTTACTTACCAACTAGGTGTTTTCTTTTATTTCTTCCTCCAGTTGTCCGGAAGTCCAACCTGAATAGCCCAAGAAAAATTTAATTTTTCCTTCTACCGGATTTTCGTTATTTATGTAATCACAGATCGTGTCAAAATTTCCATTCATATAAATTTCCTTATAAATATGTAAGGAATCAGGCAATATATCACCTAATGTATGTAGAAAAAATAATTTATCGCTCCCGACGGGACCTCCAAGAAAAACCGGGATTTCTTTTCCGGTTTTTATTCCGGGAAAGAAACTACTTAAGAAGATACCGGTAGGCTTATTAAGGATAAAGCCCATGGAACCTTCTTCCTCATTATGGCTGGTTAGCATTATTACAGAACGCTGAAAACAGACCTCACTCAGAAAAGGTTCCGATATAAGGGTACAACCCTTTTTAGAAGCAACCCCATTATGAAGTATTTTAAATCTATCATTTCCGGCGTTTGTTTTCATAATACATCATACATTAAATTGGTAATGGTTCTTTTTCTTCTTAAAAGTGTAGCAATTTAAATATAATAATTCTAAAAAAAAAGTTTTTCTTATCAAATAGAATTAATAAAATGAAAATAATTCCTTAAAAGGCTACCTTATAATTAAATTTTTATTTCCCAGTTATATTATATACCTTCTACAAAAAATCATTTAATAAAATATCTTTCATTTGCTTCATTCCTTCCGAAGCTCCTTTAGCAATAACAAACAATTTATCAGAAACCATATAAGCCGGATTTGGATCTATGAGAAAAACCGGAACTTTTCTTTTCGCATAATGTACAAGGCTGGCAGCCGGATACACCTGCATAGAAGTTCCTATAATAATCAGTATATCTGCAGTTTTTACAATTCTTATTGCCTCTTCAATTGCCGGAACCGACTCTCCGAACCATACAATATGAGGCCTTAACTGAAACCCATTGGGACATTTATCTCCTACATTAATATCCGACTTATTGGGATCAACGTCATATATTTCCTCTCCTGCTCCACAGGAACGAACCTTCATTAACTCTCCATGCAAATGTAATATCTTTGTACTTCCGGCTCTTTCATGAAGATTATCTACATTCTGTGTAATAATTTCCACATCAAAGTATGCTTCTAATTCCGCAAGTAATTTATGACCATTATTAGGTTTAGCTCCCAGAAGCTGTCTTCTTCTCTGATTGTAAAATTCAAGAACTAATTCCGGATTTTTGTGCCAGCCTTCCGGAGTTGCTACATCCTCCACTTTATATTCTTCCCAAAGTCCCCCGGAATCCCTGAAGGTAGCAATTCCGCTTTCCGCACTCATGCCGGCACCTGTTAATACAACTATCTTTTTCATATTGTGTCAGTTACATTCCTACCATTTCATGAAAAGAATAGGATTGGAATCCATTAACCTATATACAAATATAGCTTTTTTCACAAAAAAGACAGTGAGAAAACAAAATAATAAAAATATTTATTATATTTATCACTGAAAAAAGGTTAGAAAAAGATCCTGTTCCTCATTATACTTACCTGAATAAGAAATATACTTATCTACAATAATTTTTTCTTAAGTACTAACCTGTAAATTTGCAATTATGAAACTTTTAGAAGGAAAAACAGCTATTGTAAGCGGTGGCGGATCAGGCTTCGGAAGAGCCATGTCTCTCCTATATGCAGCAGAAGGAGCCTCTGTTGCAGTTTCAGATATCGATACGGAAAAAGGAGAAGAAACCGTAGAAGAAATACTGAAAAACGGAGGGAAAGGGATTTTTATAAAAGCAGATGTTTCACAACCGGAAGAAAATGCAAAAACTGTTCAATGTACAGTCAGTCACTTCGGAAAGCTGGATATTGCTTTTAATAACGCCGGAATAGGAGGAGCAAGTGCGTCACTTGCTGATTATCCGATTGAAGCATGGGATAAAATCATTAGAATCAATCTTTCCGGTGTTTTTTATGGTATGCATTACCAGATTCCCGAAATGCTCAAACAAGGTGGAGGAGTGATTGTAAATATGGCGTCTATTCTTGGACAAGTCGGTTTTGCAGGAGCATGCGGATACGTAGCTGCAAAGCACGGAGTAGTCGGACTGACCAAAAACGTAGCGCTGGAATACGGAATGCTGGGAATAAGAGCAAATGCTGTAGGACCGGGTTTCGTAGAAACAAACCTTACCCGGAATCTGATGGAAGAGAAAGAAGCCTATGACTTTCTGGTTGCCAAGCATCCTATGGGAAGATTAGGAAAAGTAGAAGAAATTGTAGACCTTGTGTTATGGCTAAGCAGTGACAGAGCCTCCTTTTGCAACGGCGGATATTATACTGTAGACGGCGGATATCTGGCAAAGTAAAAGATAAAATGGGAAATAGTATTTTTTAAACGACAATAAATTTTTTCACTTTTTCATACATAAGGATGTTTTTTCATTTATTGTCCGATAAGAAATAAAAATTAAATTAAAACAAATTACATGATGAAACATTTTATATTTAAGCAATAATATTATATGAAAAATACTCTACATTCCCCGATGTAAAGGGGAAAAAAGAAACCTTAAAAACTTCAAAAACATCCGATTTTCGCTATGGTATTTTCATTAATTATTTATCTTTGTTGCTAAAGCTTCAATCTATAAATTAATAACAACTATGACTAAAAAACTCTTTTACTTTGCACTTTTTTTGTTCTGCCTGGGAGGACTCTCATCATGCAGCAAAAAAATGAATCCGCTTTCTGCAGATTATTTTTCCGTAACTCCACAACCACTGGAGGTAATAGGTAATAAAATTGATGTAACTATTGCCGGCAACATTCCACCTAAGTATTTTAAAAAGAATGCGACACTTAGTATTACACCGATCTTAAGGTACAGCTACGGAGAAGTAGCGGGTGAGACCTTTGTTTATCAGGGAGAAAGTGTACAAGGGAATAACCAAACCATATCTTATGATAGAGGAGGCAATATCAATATGGTTACTTCCTTTGATTATAAACCGGAACTGGCTTATTGTGAATTATATCTGAAAGTAAAAAGTACCATAAAAGGTAAAACTGCCGAAATGCCGATGGTAAAAATCGGAGAAGGAGTCATAGCCACTTCTACGATAAGCTCTCCCTTGGCTGAGGCTCCTGCCATTGCTCCTGATAAATTCCAACGGATTATAAAAGAAAGACGGGATGCCAGTATTATGTTCCTTATAGAACAGGCAAATCTTCGTCCTTCCGAATTAAACAAATCAGAAATAAGAGAACTGCAGAATACATTAGAAAATGCCGTAAGGTCGGAAAATCAACGGATTGCCGAAGTGGAAATATCTTCCTATGCTTCTCCGGATGGTGGTATCGAATTAAATGAAAAATTAGCCGCTAACAGAGAAAAGAATACGGTAGAGTATATGCAGAAAGAATTTTCAAAAAATTCGATCTATGCTCCACTTGATGCTCATTTCACCGCTCAGGACTGGGAAGGATTCAAAGAACTGGTAGAAAGATCAAATATACAGGATAAAGACATTATTTTACGTGTTTTGTCTATGTATTCCGACCCGGAAAGAAGAGAACAGGAAATCAAAAATATTTCCACTACATACCAGAATCTTGCAGAAGAAGTTTTACCTCAGCTAAGACGCTCCCGTCTGACAGCTACAATCGAAATAATCGGCAAATCGGATGCTGAGATTTCTTCACTGGCAGCCAATAACCCGAAAGCGTTAAATGTAGAAGAATTATTATATGCTGCCACCTTGGAAAAAACAGATGATGACAGAGCAATGGTATACCGTACTGCTATCGATTTATATCCCAATGATGCCCGCGGCTATAACAACCTGGGAGTATTATTATACAGAAACGGAGATATTGAAGAAGCAAAAGATATGTTTGCAAGGGCATTAAGAATGGATCCTTCTTCTCCAGAAGTAAATATGAATAGCGGTCTGATTGCTTTATTAAATGGAAATACAACGGATGCACAGGCTTACTTCGGAAAATCGGCAGGTGTTCCTGAATTGAATTCTGTAATGGGCTTGTTATATACTCAAAATGGAAATTATACACAAGCTGTCAATTCATTCGGGGAAACCAAAAGTAATAATGCAGCTATTGCCCAAATCCTTGCTAAGGATTACAATAAAGCCCGCATGACTTTATCTTCCATTCCGAATCCGAATGCAACTACTGATTATTTAATGGCTATTGTAGGCGCAAGGACAAACAATTCTTCCGTAGTTATAAATAGTCTCAGAGATGCTATTGCCAAAGATCCTTCTATGGCAAATAAAGCAAAAACAGACATGGAATTCTACAAATATTTCAAAAATGAAGCATTCGAAGCTTTAGTTAAATAATTAACTAACTGTTAGTTATTAAATATTTTATTTTAATCTATAAAAACGAAAAACTCCTGGCTTGAGCCAGGAGTTTTTTATTTATGAGAATTACTATATTGTTATTTCTTTTTCTATTCTTTTATCCGGAATTCATTCATTAGAGATGACTATATAATTTTAAGAAAATATTTATAGGAAATAACCTTCTAGGATATTCTTTATCCAATGGAAAGAAGCAAATATATTTTCCTTAGGTCGGAAAATTATACCGAATTTAAAGATGTTTTTAAAGAAAGAGCGAATGAGGAAAAATAATGATGAGACTGTTCCTCATTATAAAAAATCTTTAAACAAAAAATCAAACCCCGGATAAAAAAAGCTGCATCTTGTAATAAGATACAGCTTCTGAAATATTTTATAATAACTTTTACCTGTTACTTTTTTCTTACATATTTATATATAGTATAATCATAGGCATGGCTTTCATCTGCTCTGTGTTCTTCTTTTTCTACTTCCTGCCATTGAGAAAAATCAATTTCCGGGAAAAATGTATCTGCATCCGGAAAAATATGGTGAACGCGGGTAAGATATAAGGTATCGGCCATAGGAAGTGCCTGCCTGTAAACCAATGCCCCTCCGATCATGAAAACTTCCTCCTCCTTTTCACAAAGAGTTAGTGCCTCCTTAATGGAAGTACATGCAAATACATTATCAATAATAGCTTCAGGCACTCCGGTTAATACGACATTTTTCCGATTAGGCAAAGCACCGGCAGGTAAAGACTCAAAGGTACGGCGTCCCATAATGATAGCATGTCCGGAAGTTATTTTTTTAAAATTCTTAAGGTCATAGGGCAAATGCCAAAGCAGTTGCTTATTTTTTCCGATCGCGTTGTTTTCATCAACTGCAACGATGATGGATATTTTTTGCATGGCTGGTACTGATTTTAATTAATAAAATATAGTTGTGTTGTGATTAGGTCTTTTTATACGGCAACAATGCCTTTTATATGGGGATGAGGATCGTAATTTATTAATTCGAAGTCCTCATACTTGAAATCAAAGATATTTTTTACTTCCGGATTTAATTTCATTTCCGGCAGTGGTCGAAAGTCCCGTTTCAATTGTAATTCGATTTGTTCTATATGGTTGAGATAAATATGAGCATCCCCGAATGTATGGACAAAATCTCCGGCTTTCAGTCCGGTTACCTGTGCCATCATTTTTAATAATAAAGCATAAGAAGCGATATTAAAAGGAACACCGAGAAAAATGTCCGCACTCCGTTGATAAAGCTGCAAACTTAATTTGCCATCCGCCACATAGAATTGAAAAAAAGCATGACAGGGAGGAAGATTCATATTTCTTAAGTCACCTACATTCCAGGCACTCACAATAATTCTTCTGGAATCAGGATTAGTTTTGATTGTTTCTACGACTTCGCTGATCTGATCGATAAACCCACCTTCATAATCAGGCCATGAACGCCACTGATATCCATAGATATGTCCTAAGTCTCCATTTTCATCGGCCCATTCATTCCATATTCTTACTCCATGTTCCTGTAAATAACGCACATTCGTGTCCCCTTTAAGAAACCAGAGCAATTCATAAATAATGGATTTCAGATGTAATTTTTTGGTAGTTAAAAGAGGAAAACCGTCTTCCAGGTTAAAACGCATTTGATGACCGAAAACACTTCTCGTACCGGTTCCCGTACGATCTTCTTTTTTTACGCCCTGGTCCATCACACGGCGAAGCAGTTCAAAATATTGTTTCATATCTATACTTTCCAGTTAAAAACAAAAGCTGCTTTTTACAAAAATATAACTTTACATACCCTGCAAACTTGTTCAAAATGAGACAAGGCTACAAAACTACACATTATTCTTGAAAATGTGCAATTTTTCTAGAATAATTTATAGGTTACCTTAAGTACCTGAAATTCTGTCCGGCGGTTTATCTGGTGAGCAATTTCCTGTTGTTCGGGTGTAAGTGCCAATATAAACTCTTCTGTTAATACATCTCCTTCATTTAAAAAATCATGTTCGGAAGCCATCTTTTTATTTATGGTTTTCGGAACCGATTCTCCGTATCCGACCGGAGTAAGCCGTTCCGGATCAATTCCTCCGTTTATCAGATAATCTACGACCGATTTAGCACGACGCTGGGATAAATTCATATTATATTCATCGCTACCCCTCATATCCGTATGAGCAGCCAGTTCAATAGTCACATGCGGATTATCATTCAGAAGCGCAATCAATTCATCCAATGCCTCTTTAGATTCGGGTCGTAAGGTAGCTTTATCAAAATCATAGAATATATTTTCAATAAGCACAGGCTTGGTAATTGATGCCAGAATAAAATCAACCGGATAAGTTTGATTTTTTTCTTCAAGGGTAGTAGAGAAACGTCGGTTGCCATTCATATACCCAGGAGCTGATGCCATCATCACATATTCTGTTCCTCGTTCCAGTTGTAGACTATAATGTCCGTCTTTTCTGGATGTAGTGCGGTAAATATTACCATCGTCACCAACAACCCTGATGATCGCATCCGGAATAATTTCATCATCCTTATCCACAACCCACCCTTCCACTTCTACAAAAAGCGAAGGTAAAGCAAAACTATAAATCTTATCATATCCGCGAGCATCATTTCTATTCGAACTGAAATACCCTCTTTCTTCCAACCCCTCAAAAGTAATCCCGAAATCATCAGCATTAGAATTTATAGGAGCTCCCATGTTCTGCACTTCCCAGGAACCATCTTCCTTTTCTATTGCCCTGTAAATATCTAAGCCTCCCATACCCGTGTGGCCATTGGAAGCAAAATAAAGTTCCCCATTTTCCCGGATATAAGGAAACATTTCATCTCCTTCCGTATTGATTTCTTCTCCCAGATTTTCCACAGCAGCAACTATTCCGTCATTTAAAATAGCACGCCAGATATCTTTTCCACCATATCCATTGGCAATATCGGAACAAAAATAAAGGTACTCTCCATTGGCCGATACAGAAGGATGGGCTACGGACCAGGTGGTATCTCTGAATATTCTCAGTTCGGTAGGTTCACTCCATTGAGCTCCGGAACGCATGGAGTAAAAGATTTTCGCAGACTGAGGTCCTTCATCACTGACACTGCAACGGGTAAAATACATGGTATTTCCGTCGGAAGTAAACGAGCACACCCCATCGTCATAATCGGAATTAATAGGATCTGAAATTGTCTCCGGCGCCTGCCATACCCCCTTTTCATCTTTTTTAATCAGAAAAAAGTCATTGTATTTAAGACCGGTAACACCACTTTTTGTTTCTCCTTTTGCATCTTCCCGCGAGGAAGTAATATAAAGCTGGTCATAATCTTTTCCCACAAACATAGGAGAAAAATCACTCCTGCGGGAATTAAATTTATCCATCTTTTTAACTTCATATCGGGTGGGACTCTTTTTCCATAAAGGAGCAAGTTCCGTAGATAACTTTCCCTCTTGTGCCAAACGATTTGCCGGTTCCGATGATAAATAAATATCAAAATACTTGGCCGCATCTCCGTACTTTCCGTTTTTCAGCAGCATCATACCGGTATACAGGTACACAATACTATCCGGATAATCATACCGGATTGCGTTCTGATACCCTCCGAGAGATTTTGCCGTACTATTTATCATCCGGTTACTTTCGCCTACCATAAAAGCAAGTTCTGCCCTCAAATCCCGCTTTTTAGGAGAAGTCTTGTTATAGATCCTACGGTACATTTGAGAGGCTTCATAATATTCTCCGATATCAAAACGCCGGTTTGCTTCCTCCAGCTTCGGTGTTTTACAGGAATAAGACATCCCTATCAGGAAAATCCCGGCAAGGAAAATAAAAAGTTTACTGGAAAATATAATATATAAATGAAAATTTTTCTTCATTACGCGTTAAAGGTACATCTTTAAAACTTGATTTGTGCCTGTTTATTGTGATAAAAAACAAAAAATCAGTTTTTCTGCTGCAAAGATATAAAATATCACCTGTTTGTCTGTTTTAACAAAAAATTAATTATCTCCCGGTTCTTAAAAAGAGTTTTCTGTCACTAAAAATAACAAACGAATAGGGACTTTGTTAAAAAAATTTTAATTTTGCAGAAGCATCCGAATAAATAAGGTTGGCATAGAACCGTCTTTTTACCTGAAAAAGACTTCTTTTTTCCGTATTGTTTAATAGATAAATAAAAATGCCTGCAGCCCTTTACTTAATCCCCGTAACACTGGGAGAAATTTTACCTTCCCGGGTATTACCTGCATACAACACGCAGGTAATAGAAGGAATATCATACTTTATTGTGGAAAATGTAAGGACGGCCCGCCGTTTTTTAAAAAGTGTCCTGCCTGAAATAAATATTGATTCACTCACATTTTTCACACTAAATAAACATACAAATCCGGCAGATATTGAAACTTTCCTTCGTCCTATTAGGGAAGGTCATTCCATAGGTATAATTTCCGAAGCCGGATGTCCTGCCATTGCAGATCCGGGAGCGGATGTAGTGGCTATAGCCCAACAAAAGAATTACCGGGTAATCCCTCTTACCGGCCCGTCCTCTATCCTGTTGGCTCTTATGGCATCAGGCTTCAATGGACAAAGTTTTGCCTTTAACGGATATCTTCCGATTGACAATTCGGACAGAGCAAAAACATTAAAAAGCCTCGAGCAGAAAGTTTATACTAATGATCAGTCCCAAATCTTTATAGAAACTCCCTTTCGTAATGACAAAATGCTAAAAGATATTCTTGCTTTCTGCCGTCCCAATACCAAACTCTGTATTGCCGCAGATATTACATGTGATACGGAGTTTATAAAAACAAAAAGTCTTCAGGATTGGAAAAAAGATTTACCTGACCTGAATAAAAGACCCTGTATTTTCATTTTATATAAATAATTAGTACAATGAATATTTTTTCAGATTACATAACCAGACATATTCGGTTTTATTTTACTATACTGATTTTATTTTTACTTCTGTGTATTTCCTGTCAGTCCGGGAAGAATCAGGAAGAAAAGCAGATAGCTGTCACAATCCTTCCTCAACAGTTCTTTGCAGAGCGGATAGCCGGAGATAAATATAAAGTAATTTGCATGGTTCCTTCCGGCAGCAGTCCGGAAAGCTATGAACCGGCTCCTTCACAATTAATGGCGTTAAGCCGATGCAATGCTTATTTTAAAATCGGATACATCGGATTTGAAATGACATGGATGGATAAACTGAAAAAAACAAATCCACAGATGGAAATTTTCAATACTGCCGATAGAATTAATCTGATCCACGGACACGCCTGTAACCATGATCATCATGGTCATGATCATGGTCATTCCCACCCTCACAAGCATGATACCGGAATTGATCCGCATACATGGAGTTCTCCGAAGGCTGCAGCAATCATAGTAAAGAACATGCAACAAGCTTTTATCAAGCTGGACCCGGAAAATGAACTTTTTTATACTGCTAATACGAATATTCTACTGGAGGAAATCCATCAGGCAGACAGTTTATTGGAAAATATTTTACAAACAACCAGGCACAAAACCTTTCTCATTTACCATCCGACTCTTACTTATTTTGCGAGGGATTACGGATTAAATCAGATTGCAATCGAACAGGAAGGCAAAGAGCCCTCTCCGACCCAACTGAAAGAACTTATCCGACAGGTAAAAGAACAGGATATAAAATTAATTTTTGTGCAGAAAGAATTCGATGAGCGCAACGCACAGGCAATTGCCCGGGAAACCGATTGTAAACTGGTAACCATCAATCCTCTGGATTATGACTGGATAACTGAAACAAAGAATATATCACAAGCATTCAAAGATGAATAAACTTATAGATATAAAAAATTTATATGCAGGTTATGAAAATAAGGTCGTTATCCATAATCTATCGTTTAGTGTAGAGGAAAAAGATTTTCTTTGTATAAGCGGGCCGAACGGGAGTGGAAAAACCACTCTTATAAAAGCCCTCCTGGGATTATTGCCTATCACAAAAGGAAACATTTACTTCTATCGGAATGGAGTAAATGTTCCGAAAATCAATATCGGCTATCTTCCGCAATTAAATGTAATTGACAGGAACTTCCCAATTTCTGTAAAAGAAACGGTTCTTTCCGGATTGGCAGGAAAAGAAAAATGGAAAAGGAGATTTTCTCCTGAAGAAAAAGAACAAGTTACTCATACGCTGCATCAGGTAGGAATGTTTCATATGAAGAAATATCCGATCGGGCAACTTTCCGGAGGACAATTACAACGTGTTTTACTGGCCCGGGCAATAGTATCCGCACCTGAAGTAATTATCCTGGACGAACCGGATACCTATATGGACAAAGAATTCAAAATGCAATTGGTTGATATTTTAAGAAAAATTAATCAACAAACAGCTATCATCCTCATTTCACATGAAGAAAATGCCTTTTCTACGCTTATAAAGCATTCCCTGTATATTGGCAACAGATGAGAAGATATGAAAAATAAATAAAAATATTTGAAAGGCATTAATTTTTTGATAGGCAACATCGCTAAAAAAGGTATTTTATGTACTTTTGTCCACATTTACATTATAAAATAATGTTTTATATACATGGCTAAGAAAAAAACGAGGAAAGCAAAAAGTAAAAGTAAAGTTGCTAAGATCATTATAGGAACCTTCTGGGCGATTTTTGCTCTGGGTATTTTCTCTCTGTTTTTTGTATTTTCATTAATCAGCGAAGGAGCAATCGGTTATATGCCTCCTGTAGAGGAACTGGAAAATCCGAAGAGTAAATTTGCTTCGGAAATTTATACGGATGACGGGCTTGTAATGGGGCGTTATTATCAAAGTAAAGCAAACAGAATTTATGTTTCTTATGAAGAAATGTCTCCCTATCTGGTAAATGCTTTGATCGCAACAGAAGATGTCCGTTATAACAGACATTCGGGCATCGACCCGATAGCACTAGCAAGGAGCGGTGTAAAAACAGTCCTTCTCAGACAAAAAAGTGCAGGAGGAGGCAGTACTATTACCCAACAACTTGCAAAACAATTATACTCACCAAGCGCAGGAAACCTGACAGAACGAGTGTTACAAAAACCGATCGAATGGGTGATTGCCGTAAACCTGGAAAAGAATTACACCAAAGAAGAAATTATTAATATGTACCTGAATCAGTTCGACTTCCTGTACAATGCAGTAGGAATACAGTCTGCAGCATATGTATATTTCGGAATCAAACCGCATGAACTGAAAATAGAACAGGCAGCCATGTTGATCGGAATGTGTAAAAATCCTTCTTATTATAATCCGGTAAGACGCGAAGAAATCACTAAAACCCGTCGGAATGTAGTACTGGAACAAATGTACAAATACCGGGATGAATTGAAAAAATACAATCCCGATGCCAGATATTTGATTAATAGTCAGGCAGAATTGGATTCATTGAAAAAACTTCCTCTGGAAATTAACTTCCACAAGGTAGACCATAAAGACGGTATTGCAGCTTATTTTCGCGAATATCTCCGTATGATGATGACTGCTCCGGAGCCCAGAAAAAGTAACTATTTGGACTGGCAACAACAAAAATATTATGAAGACTCTCTCGCATGGGCTACCAATGATTTATACGGTTGGTGCGCGAAAAATCGCCGGAATATCTACACAGATGGTTTGAAAATATATACAACGATTGACTCCCGGATGCAACAATATGCGGAAGAAGCTGTAAAAGAACATTTGGGAAACACTTTGCAACCAGCTTTTTTTAAAGAAAAAAAGGGACGTAGTTATGCACCGTTTGCCCGAAACATTCCTCAGGCCCAGATCGACAGTATCATGGTACGCTCCATGAGATTATCCGACCGGTATAGAAGCATGAAGAATGCAGGAAAATCGGAAGATGAAATTATTAAAGTATTTAATACCCCTATGGAAATGCAGGTATTTTCCTGGGATGGAATACGGGATACGGTCTTCTCTCCGATGGACTCAATACGGTATTATAAATATTTCATCCGTTCAGGCTTTATGTCCATGGACCCGGAAAACGGATATGTAAAAGCATATGTCGGAGGACCGGATCTCAAGTACTTCCAGTATGATATGGCAAGTGTAGGAAGGCGGCAGGTAGGATCGACGATCAAACCATATTTATATGCCCTTGCAATGATTGAAGGATATACACCCTGTGACCAGGTCCTAAATATTGCATACAAAATACCATTACCTAATGGAAAAGTATGGGAGCCTAAAAACGGTTCGAAAAGCCGGTATGGAGAAATGGTCACACTAAAATGGGCGTTGGCAGCATCTAACAACTGGATATCTGCTTTCCTGATTAAAAATCTTTCGCCACATCAGTTTGTGGAAATGTTGTATGCATTCGGTGTAAAAAATAAACAAATCATTCCAACGTATGCCACCGCACTTGGGTCGTGTGAAATATCAGTGTCAGAAATGGTATCCGCATACACAGCTTTTCCATCGAATGGAATCCGCGTAGAACCTTTTCTGGTAACCCGGATTGAAGATAACAATGGAAATATTATTGCAGAATTTAAGCCTTATAAACAGGAAGTATTCAGTCCGGAAGTATCTTATAAAATGATCGATCTTATGCAGGCCGTTGTAGACGGTGGAACAGGAAGCAGAGTACGATTCCGGTATAATATAAAAGCACCAATGGGAGGAAAAACAGGAACAACCCAGAACCACTCGGATGGTTGGTTCATGGGATACACCCCCAAACTCGTTTCAGGTGTGTGGGTAGGTGGCGAAGACCGTTCTATCCATTTCGACACCATGCTTCACGGACAGGGAGCAAGTATGGCATTACCTATCTTCGGATTATTTATGCAAAAAGTATATGCCGATACTACCCTTGGATACTCTCAACAGACAAAGTTCAATATTCCTGCAGGATTTAACCCATGTCAGGGAGGAGGCAGAGTACACTATGATTCTTCCTATGGCAGAGGTGGTGGCGAAGGTGATTACTATCCTGAGGATTCCGGTAGTGAATTTACCGGAGAAGGGATCGATTCATTTTTTGATTAACAAAAAATCATCCGTCTTTAAGTAAATAAAAAGAAAATAACCAATCTTTATGCGGTTGAAATTTGTTTTAAAAATAAAGAACAACTTTCAACCGTATTATTATCTTCTCATTATATGGCTATTATAAACGAAAAATACTCTACTATTATTCAGGATACAGTAGAACAACTCTCAGGAGGAGAACATTATCTTTCTCCCTGTTTTTTTAAACAGAACGGACAACCATTACCTTCAGAAAAAAAATTAAAGGAAATTGTTCAACTGACACGATCCGTTCTTTTTCCCGGGTATTTCGGGAACTCCCGGATTAACGCACATACCATTCGATATTCTATCGGTATAAGTACAGAAAGAATTTATGAATTACTTTGCAATCAGATCCATGCAGGGCTATGCTTTGAATGTTGTTATGACGAGGAACTTTTTTCCGGAAACCGGAAAAAAGCACAGGATCTGGCTGCTTCATTTATTGCAAAGCTTCCGGAACTGCGGCTAAGCCTTGAGACCGATGTAGAAGCAACTTATAACGGAGATCCCGCAGCGGAAAGTATGGGTGAGGTGATTTATTGTTATCCGGCTATCCGTGCAATCAGTAATTACCGTATTGCTTATACTTTACTCAACCTGAATATCCCGATTCTACCCCGCATTATTTCGGAAATGGCACATTCGGAAACCGGAATTGATATACATCCCGGAGCCAAAATAGGAAAATCTTTTACGATAGATCATGGTACGGGAGTTGTGATCGGAGCCACTGCCATAATAGGAGAACGAGTGAAATTATACCAGGGAGTAACACTGGGAGCAAAAAGTTTCCCTCTGGATGAAGAAGGAAATCCCATAAAAGGAATTCCCCGCCATCCTATTATTGAAGATGATGTAATTATTTACTCCAATGCTACCATATTGGGAAGAATTACGATTGGGAAAGGTGCGGTAATCGGTGGAAATATCTGGGTTACGGACAATGTCCCTGCCGGAGAAAGAATTGTGCAAATGCCTGTCAAACCTTAAAAAGGCAGAAACCAGGAATTAAGAGGTTAGAGAAAGGTGCTAAAAGAAAAAAGGAAAAATATTCGGAATATTATTTTTCCATAAAAATGTATTTTAGATATTCCCTTCTATTTCATATCCTTTATGCGTTAAACTTTTTACATTTTACTTTATCACCTATATATTTTATTTTAATGGAAGAATACAAATTAATAGCCAAAACATTTCAGGGGCTGGAAGATGTGCTGGCCAAGGAACTCTGCGAAATGGGAGCCAATAATGTGGAACTGGGTCGCAGGATGGTTTCTTTTACCGGTAACAAAGAAATGATGTATAAGGCAAACTTGCAATGCCGTACTGCCTTACGCATCCTGAAGCCAATAAATGAATTCAAGGCAGTCAACGCAGAAGAAGTGTATGACAAAGTTAAAAAGATTCCCTGGGATAATTATTTTGGTCTTGAAAATACCTTTGCCGTCGACTCTGTGGTATTTTCAGAAGATTTTTGCCATTCAAAATTCGTTGCTTATAAAGTAAAAGATGCTATTGTAGATTACTTTAAGGAGAAATATGGCAAACGTCCTTCCGTAAGAGTAGTAAATCCGGACATTTATATTAATATTCACATTTCTCATCACCAATGTACCATTTCTCTTGATAGTTCCGGTGAGTCGCTTCATAAAAGAGGATATCGGGTAGCACAAACAGAAGCTCCCCTGAATGAAGTACTGGCGGCCGGAATGATCCTGAAAACAGGATGGAAAGGGAACAGCCCGTTTGTAGATCCGATGTGCGGTTCCGGAACATTGCTTATAGAAGCCGCTATGATTGCGCTTAATATTCCGCCGGGTATATACAGAAATTCTTTTTCTTTCGAAAACTGGCCGGATTTTGACAAAGATCTTTTTGACAGATTATATAACGATGAAAGTGGTGAAAAAGAATTCCATCATAAAATATATGGTTCGGACATTTCAGCTCAGGCTATCCAAATTGCAGAAAAGAATATTAAATCTGCCGGTCTGGCAAAACATATTTCCCTGACAGTAAAACCTATTCAGAAATATTCTGATCCACCGGAGAACGGAATCCTTATTACTAATCCCCCCTATGGTGAACGGCTATCTTTAAAAAATCTGACCGAACTATATGAAGTATTAGGCGAAAGACTGAAACACGCCTTCCCTAATTATAATGCCTGGGTATTAAGTAGTAGTGAAGAATGTTTCAAATATGTCGGTCTGAAACCTACTGCCAGAATAAAGCTCAAAAACGGAGACCTTGACTGTGAATTCCGGAATTATAAAATATTCGAAGGAAAATATAAGAAAAAAAACAATAATTAAAAGGCAAGTCAGGAAAAGAGGAAAAATAATATTATTTATAAGAAGGATTTGTTCGATAAGTAGTATTTTTAACCGAAAAAAAATTTTAATATCCCGGTGTTTCTGAATTTTTGTTTTTATTTTTAAAGTAATTTTTATCTTATGAAAAAAACACACCTTTTATCTTTTCTATTAATGGCCTTGGTTATCAATAGTATAACGGCAAGAGAAAGAATTTCATTGAATGAAGGATGGAAATTCTCGAAAATAGATTCCTCTGAGATCAGAAACTCTTTAAGTTATGAAGAAATAAAAGAATGGATGTTGCCGTCTGGCAATCTGTTTCTTTCCGAAAATAAACAATATTCACGCCCCGGGATTCCTCTTGATGGAGGAACATATGCTCAACGGGAATTTGATGACAGCAGTTGGAGAATACTGAATCTGCCTCATGATTGGGGAATTGAAGGACCGTTTACTCAGGAATACGCCGGAACAACAGCAAAACTACCCTGGTGGGGAGTTGCATGGTACAGAAAAGAGATTTTTATTGATGAAAAAGACGCCGGAAAAAAATTTATATTGGAAATAGATGGTTCCATGTCTTATACCAATGTATGGTGTAACGGCTACTATGCCGGAGGATGGCCTTATGGATACGCTTCTTTTTCACTGGATCTTACTCCTTATTTAAATCCCGGCAAAAAAAATGTAATTGCTATCCGGCTGGATAATCCGGACGAATCCTCCCGGTGGTACCCCGGAGGAGGAATATACAGAAATGTATGGCTGGTTAAAAAGAATCCGGTAAGCATTTCGCAATGGGGAACTTTTATTACCACTCCGGAGATAAACAAAGAGAAGGCAATTGTATGGCTTCGTGCGGATATAGACAAACCGGGTAACTCTCCTGTGACCGTACAGATAAAAACAGAAATTTTTAAAATCGATACAAACGGGAAAACAGAAAAGAAGGTTCTTTCAGAAAGTATTACAACGACAGAGCTCCAACAGAAAAAGAATAGGGTAGAACAAAAATTTACGCTGAATAATCCTGAATTATGGGACCTAGAAAGTCCTCATTTATATCAGGCCGTAACAACCATTTTACAGGATGGTAAATCAATAGATACCTACAAAACCACCTTTGGAATACGAACAATTGAATTTACGGCCAATGATGGATTTCATCTGAATGGAAAAAGAATACCCCTTAAAGGCGTATGTATGCATCATGACCTTGGCTCTCTGGGAGCAGCTTTTAATTACCGGGCCATGGAACGACAACTGGAAATTCTGCAGGAAATGGGAGTAAATGCTATCCGTACGGCACATAATCCGCCTGCACCCGAATTTCTGGATCTCTGTGACAAAATGGGACTTATGGTCATTGATGAGTTTTCTGATACATGGAAATCTCCCAAAAAACAGAATGGTTACGGACTATTATTTGATGATTGGCACGAACAGGATATCCGGGCTTTCATAAGAAGAGACAGGAATCATCCGTCCATTATCCTGTGGAGTACAGGAAATGAAATAAACGAACAGGTAACAGAAACCGGACCGGAAATTTCCCGCATGCTTACGGAAATTGTCAGAGAGGAAGATACGACCCGGCCGACAACTGTAGGATGTAATCTCGAACAATCCGCATTTAACGGGTTTCAGTATACGTTTGATGTCTATGGTTTTAATTACAAACCTTACCTTTATAAAGAGTTCCATGAAAAAAATCCTTCCATACCTTTTTTTGGAAGTGAAACTTCTTCCTGTATCAGTAGCCGCGGAGAATATTTATTTCCGGTAGATGAAGATAAAGACGGTGGAAAAATCGGATTTCACGTAAGTTCTTATGACTTGTATGCTCCTTCCTGGGCAACTCCTCCGGATTGGGAATTTAAGGGACAAGATAAGAATCCTGCTTCAGCCGGAGAATTTGTCTGGACAGGTTTTGACTATCTCGGAGAACCGACTCCTTTTGATAAAGATCTGTCTATTCTGGGGAATTTTAATACGCTGGAAGAAAAAGCACGTGCTGAAAAAGAACTGAATGAAATAGGAAAAATAAAAGTTCCTTCCCGTAGCTCCTATTTTGGAATTGTAGATATGGCCGGTTTCAAAAAAGACCGCTTTTATATTTATCAGGCCCGATGGCGTCCGGAACTTCCGATGGCTCATATTCTGCCTCACTGGAACTGGCCCGACCGTATAGGGAAAGTAACTCCGGTCCATGTATATACGTCCGGAGATGAAGCGGAATTATTCCTTAATGGAAAATCTCTTGGCCGGAAAATCAAAGGTACGTATGAATATCGGTTAAAATGGGAGGAAGTAGTATATGAACCCGGCGAATTAAAAGTACTCACTTATAAAAATGATACCTTATGGGCAGAAGATGTTGTAAAAACCAGTGAAGATCCTGCGTCATTATTTGTTCAGGCTGACAGAAGTACCTTTTCAGCTGATGGCAATGATCTGATATTTGTTTCTGTAGAGATAAAAGATAAAAACGGTTTATTTGTACCTACAGCCAACAACCTGATTCAGTTTGAAGTATCTGGCCCGGCTGAAATAATAGCGACAGATAATGGAGACCCGACCAGCCACGAATCCTTCCGGAATCCTTATATAAAGGCATTTAATGGGTTATGTCTTGTTATTCTTCGTTCTATAAAAGGAAAAACCGGTGAAATACAATTAAAAACGTCCACTGAAGGAATGCAGCCCATAGAAACGAAGCTCTACGCTAAATAAAAATCATACATAAAAATTATAAAGGCACAAAGGAATAATACTTTCTTTGTGCCTTTTTGTATGATATGTTCTTATTTTTTAATCCGGACTTTTAATTCTTAGTTTTTTTCTATCTTTGTGTCTATTCTTAAAAAATCTTTATCATGAAAAAGAATCAGGTAAACCGACGAACCTTTCTTAAACTCTCCGCAACGACTGTAGCAGGCAGCCTGTTTATACCGGGAGCAAGTGCATCCATCACAGAGAAAATGTCCGAAAAAGAAAATGATAAAACTATTCCCGAGCGTATGCTGGGACGAACGGGTATCCGGTTATCTATTTTAAGCATGGGGGTGATGCGTGCTGACAATTCGAATGTTGTAAGAGCAGCTTATAACTCAGGACTGATTCATTTTGATACCGCTCATGGATACCAGAATGGGAAAAATGAAGAAATGCTCGGCAGCTTTTTTAAGGGAAAACCTCGTGATAAATATGTGATTGCGACCAAAGTAAAATTCGATTATCCATTGCAGGATAACTTCGAAAAAGAGGTGGAAGAAAAGCTGGAGACTAGTTTAAAACGACTTCAAATGGATTACGTAGATATTTTCTATGCACACGCATTCGATCAACCGGAAGAAGTGAGGGACCCCAGGATAATAGAAAAATTAAAACAAATTAAAGACAGCGGCAAAGCCAAATATATCGGTTTTTCTACTCATGCTCATAAACCGGAACAAATCCACGCTGCTGTAGATGCCGGAATTTATGATGTGATTCTTTTAAGTTATAATTTTAAACTTCAGAATCTGCAAGAAACAGAAGAAGCGATCAAACGGGCCGGAGAAGCCGGTATCGGACTGGTAGCGATGAAAACAATGACAGGTGGCACAGAAGATGCCGAAGGAAAGAAAAAAATTAATGCGCAGGCCTGCCTTAAGTGGGTATGGAATAACAAATATATCACTACTATTATTCCGGGCTTTTCCAATTACGATGAATTGGAAGAATGTCTGGCTGCCGCACACAATCCGGGTATTACTGCGGCCGAAGAGGAATATCTCGCCGCTTTATGTAATAAAGAATCCCTTTTTTGCCAGCAATGCGGTAAATGCAGGACACAATGCCCGGAGAAACTACCTATACCGGACATGATGCGGGCTTATATGTATGCCTATGGTTACAAATATTCCCGTCTTTCAAAAGAAACCCTTCAGGAACTTGATCTGCCGGATGAAGTGTGTGCCTCCTGCAAAATATGTAAGGTAACCTGCCCTTCGGGGTTTAATGTAGCCGGGAAAATTGCAGCCATTACTCCTGTCAGAGATATTCCATATGAATTATTATCTTAAAATAAATAGAAAATTTATGAAGTATATCCGACTTGTATTTATCGTTTTCATATTTTGTATTTACCCGGTAGCTGCGCAAAACCCGGAAGAGCTCCGCTCTTTTTTACCGGAAGAAATAGAAGGCTGGGTTTTATCAGACAAAATGGAAATTTTTCATGAAGATAATCTCTTCGACCGTATCAACGGAGCTGCTCCATTATTCATTGAAAATAACTTTCTGGAAATGACTGCCATGGAATATAACCGTGGAGAAGATTATATTACCATTCAGGTTTACCGCCATGCAACTCCGGAAGATGCTTTTGGGATGTACGCTTCAGAGCGTTCTTCCGACCTTCCTTACTTATCCATCGGAGGAGAAGCCCAGGGAGATGATAGTCACCTGTATTATTTTGCCGGGGAAACCTATGTGAAAATATGGAGTAATACAAATGCATCTCCTGTTTTGCAGGAAATTGCTTCCCGTCTGGCTGTTCATACAAATCCCCATGCAACTTATCCGGCTCTAACAAGGATATTTCCCAAAAAGAATCTCCTACCCTACTCTTTGGAATATATCACAGCCAATTACCTGGGACATTCTTTTTTACATGCTGCCTATACAGCGAAATATGATCTGGAAGGGGAATTAGTGCATATTTTTATTCTGGATGCAAACACGCCACAAGAAGCAAGAAAAATGCTGGATAGCTATTTTGAGTTTGCAGGACAAGCTCATGAATACGAACAAGGACCGCTACTGGTAAAAGATAAATACACCGGTACTATTCCTCTTATCTGGAAAGGTCAGTATATTACCGGAGCTTTTACAGATGACTCCGGAGCATATGAAAGAAAAGCAGGTGAAATGGAAGAAATATTAAGAGAAATAGAACAAAACATTGAAAATATTAAATAAAAGAAGATGTGTCAAAAAAAGTGCCGGGGGCTGAAGCCTCACGGCTCTCTTGTCAACTCACGAATCGCAATCTCATCCCATCTGAAATTTACTTTTCAAATACCCTCTTTTATTTTATATTTTCACAGATAAGCATTATTTTTTTATTATTCCCTATTGTTGTAGCAAATAAATAAATTTCACTCCCTTCTTTTATTTTATATTTTTTCCGTATTTCCTCTACAGATAAAGGAAAATTTCTGACAGTTATATTAGCTTTCCTGTCAGGCAGAAAAGAATATAAATGACCTGGGAAAGAATACAATACTTCTTTTATTCTGAAAATCCTGCCGGGAAAATCTTCTACCAGCTTATCATTTGTATATAAATGAGTATTCACATGCAATTTTTTCAGGCCGAACTGCTCACTGATCAACTTAAAAGCCCCGGCTTTGAGAACTGTTACATTCGGTTCATACAGATATTTTTCAAGGTTGTCCGCATAAAGTACATTCGCCTCTTCTTCCCTGGTTTTTCGAAAACAAAAGTGCTCCGTTTTACCTGTCCCTATATTAACACAATGGATTAACGGATCGGTATGTTGATTACAGCATACAAACAAAAGTTCTTTGCAATCATTTTTAACGGATAAAATATGGATATCACTTACCATATAGTTTAGTTCCCTGAGAGCTCTGGAAATGTCAAGCATAGGAGATACCTTAAGTAGGATTTTTTCTGCTTTAGAAAAAAATAAAGGCATATGTTTTACAACATCAGGTTCACAATCCGTCAGCAGGAAAACTTTATTTCTGGACACATCCCTTCTGGCAGGATCCGCATATAACCAATCAAATTTTTTGTCATATCCGGATAAAAAAGAGGCCGAATCCGTACAAACCGGAATAATATTCTGAATATGAAGAGCAGAAAAGTTTTGTACGGTAATATCAAATAGATTTTTATTTTTTTCAATATAAGTCACCTTTTCGTTTACTGCTGCCATAAATATACAGTCAATACCCAATCCCCCCGTCACATCAATTAAAGATCCTCCTTTACAGATGCTGGCTTTATATTGTGCCGTAGCTTCCGAAGAACATTGTTCCAATGACAATTTTTCAGGAAAAATAAAATTATCATTTGTTACAAAAGAAGGTAACTTATTTTTTGCTTTTTTTCTGCCTTCTATTTGTTGAACAGCTAATTTTAAATTAATATCCGGAGATAAATTTTTCTTCAATAAGATTTCAGCAATTTCTTTATCCTTATTTTTTTCAATAAAATCTTTTGTTTCCCTATTCAAAATAGTCATCTTTAATCTCTTTTTATTTTCAAAGTCAAAAAAGCATTTCTGGTTGCCGGATTACTAATAATTCAGAACTCAAAGATAAAAGATACCCTTTATATTTGTATGAGAAAATAAAAACTTTTCCATCTATTTCTGCTACGTAATAAGTTAAAGACTAATAATATTTCCAATTAAACAGTTTTTATTTATTCATTTTATTGAAAATAATTAGAATTTATCTATAGAAAAAAAGAATAAAATGAAAATTTATTTAAGTTTTAAATAAAAAAATTTCTCTCTCCACCTTCCATTTATGGTACTTTTTGCCGTATTTAATTAATATAAATTCAATATTTAATACTTTTTAATAAATCTAACATTTTAAAATAAAAATAATTTGTTAATTTTACCACATGATGAAAAGTTCCTGGGAACTGAACCAACTTACTTATCGTTTGTTATAATTCTGAATGCTACTGGAAAATCTTTATTAAGATTCTGTAAAAAATAATTAATAGAGGATTTTTACTTACATTTTATTGAGGTGTTATTTTTTTACTTTTCAAAACGAAGTTCTTTTAATATTCATTGAGCAGATCAAATATTCATAAGAATATCTGATTTCTTTATTAAATATTAAAGGCATCTATTGTAAACTTTATTAAGTATTTACCCGGAATTTATTAAAGATAATATAAATAATCCGACAGTAGAAATTAAAGTTTGAATATTACCCATTAAACACAAAATAACTCTTATGAAAAAAATATTAATTTCAACTCAACCCTGGCACCAGGAATCTACTGAAGCATTATGGAAAAGAATCAGTCATCTCATTCCCCATGCCAAAGAAGATTTCCGTTCTTTTGATGAAGAACTGAATGAAGAAAGGGAGTTTCTGGAAAAATTTATTTCCGATTATGAAAAAAGCTCCTATACACAGCATTATCTGGATCTTATTGATGATCTTGAAAAATACGGTTATATCGGAAGTGAAAACGAGAATAGTGAAGCACTGTTATTAAAAAGTATTATAGCTGTTACAGAAAAAAAACAAAAACGGCCTTTATTTGAAGTATTACACATGATAATCTTTAACAAAGCCAGCTATAAAAGATTTTTTGAAATTTATATTCCACTTCCTAATAAAGTCCGAAACTACCTGGGGAGTATTATTGCCAGGCTTGAAAATCAACAAAAAGCCATCGAAAAAGATCTCAGATTGATAAATATCTGGGAAGACCCCAAAACAGCCTGATAAAAAAGAAAAAATCCAATAAGAAAAGGTTGTCTCAAAATCACATTGAGACGGCCTTTTTTTCTTTCAAATACTTATCTTACTTCTTCATGGAATATAATTTTTCTGATTTGTCCCGGAGATATTCCGTATTTCTGTTTGAAACAACGGTTAAAATGAGCTTGTGTTTCAAATCCTACCTCCAGATATATTTGCACAGGTTTAACTGTTCCGGTCGCTAATCTTTTGTAAGCCTCCTCCAGGCGTCTGGAAAGAAGCCATCGGGTGGGAGTTGTATTAAAGAATTTCTCGAATTCCCTGCGGAAAGTTGAGAGACTTCGTCCTGAATACTCGGCAAAAACTTTTAAGGGTACATTAAACATATAGTTTTGTTCCATATATTCCTGCAGATCTTTTCTGGGAAACTCATCGGAATGAAACAATGAAAACATTAAATCTTTCTCTAAAAGGTTCAGTATATAAAGCGTCTGCTGTGATTTCATATTCATCAGATTCCTGTCCAGTATATAGTTTTTGTTGATGGATAATTTCAGGTCTGAAAACAGAATATCCCACAAATCATGGGATGGTAATTTCTTAACAGTTACAGGGATATAATGTCTGTTCTCCGGATAGGTGTTTTGTTGCAAGTATCGTTTTAAAGCCTTATTCGAAATGTTTACACATATCAGCCTGAAATAACCGCTTCGGGGTGAAGGAATCATTTTTATTCGCGCCAGATTACCTTTAGCTAATAGCATATATTCTCCTGTCTGTGCCTCATACTCTTTGCCGGAAATGGTGATATGAAAAGAACCTTCCATTATATGGATTAACCGATGAAAAGGTTCGTTTATTTCACGGTAAGTAACCTGATTATAGCAGGTGTAATATACAGGGTCATTAAATTTATAAAGCTTCTGTTTGGTTCGCATATACAAAAATAGTCAAATTGATGACTTTTACAGACAAATAAAAATGAGAGTTAAGGATAAAAATAAACGGTTCGTTCCTCTATACCTTTGCAGGCAAAAATATAATAGTAAACAATGAAAGATAAATTATTGACCCCGGCCTATATCTGGTCTTTTCTAAGCAGTTTCCTGATGTTTTTCTCTTTTTATCTTTTACTTCCTATTTTACCTTTGTATTTGATAACCCAGTTTCACGCAGGGAAGTCATTAGTAGGTATCATCCTTTCTTCCTACACGATTACCGCTCTGTTTATACGTCCTTTTGGTGGTTATCTGGTGGATTCGCTTCCCCGCAAAGGCTTACTGATTATTTGCTATTGCCTCTTTGTCGCATTTTTCGGAGGTTATATATTGGCTACTACCCTGCTCGTTTTTGCTATCTTACGGGCACTGCATGGAGTAGCATTCGGCATGGTTACCATATCCAATTCAACAGTGGCCATAGATGTCATGCCTGCTTCCCGACGTAACGAGGGGATCGGGTATTATGCTCTTTCTACTAACCTTGCCATGGCTGCCGGTCCTACTGCATCCCTTTTTCTGTTTGATAGTTTCCGAAATTATACCTATGTTTTTATGACTTCCCTGATTGCCGGCATTATAGGAATTATCTGTGCCGGTATGATAAAAACAGTCCCTATCCGATCTATTAAAAAGAATAAAGAACCCATCTCTCTGGATCGTTTTTTTCTGGTTAAGGGCCTACCCTGTGCTTTGATTTTTACTTTAATTTCCTTTAGTTATGGTATTCTGACCACTTATGTAGCCATTTATGGTGCTGACGAGGTGGGACTATTAACCGGTACAGGCATGTTTTTCGCTATTTTTTCTATGGGCTTGGTTAGTTCACGCCTGCTGGCAGCCGGTTTAATGAAAGCCGGTAAATTAAACAAAGTAATATTTATAGGGGTCAGCCTGATGATTGCCGGTTATGGGATGTTTATTTTTCTGAAAACAGCTCTATCATTCTATTTTTCAGCCTTTACGCTGGGTATTTCTTATGGATATGTTTTTCCTGCATTTCAGGCTGTTTTTGTCAATCTGGCAACCCACAATCAACGTGGAACAGCTAATTCATCCTATTATATCTCCGGAGATCTGGGAATCGGTATTGGAGTGCTGGCCGGAGGATATATTGCGGATTTAAACAATTATACCACAGCTTATATCACAGGATTGGGACTGGTTATATTGGGGGGAATTTTGTATAAAATAATTGGGGCAGGCTATTATGAGAAGAATAAAACAATAGAATAATAGTTACCTGCTTCATTAGGCCATAATACCCGAACTTTTTCCCTTTTATTATGGTTGTCCGTAATTGCAATCATTCTTGAACTGACATACTTATTTTAAATAAGCTGAAACGAATATTTACTTTACTCCCGGATTGTAATTTTCTTCTTTTAAAAAGAATAATATCTTTGTAAGATATATGGTCTTTATTATAAAATCATTTTAGATAGTGTCTGTAATTATAATAAAATAAGGAAAGTGGATCTAAGTAATTTTTCCAAAGAAGAATTAATAAACCTGGTGCATGTGTATGCCCGCAATTTAATAGCATTAGACGGAGGATGGTTTCAATCCGTAGAGAAAAGAAATGGAATGGAGAAGGCAATGTATCATGATGAAGAAGCCTGGAAGGTCTTTTCTATTGCTAAAGCCAGACGAATCAAAAAATTTCTTTTATTACCGGAACAACCGGGATTAGAAGGTCTAAAAAAAGCCCTTTCTCTCCGATACTCTACCTTAGCGAATGAAAAGATAGAATTTCCGGAAAATACATCACAGGAATTAATTTATAAAATCATTACGTGCCGGGTACAAGCTGCAAGAAAAAACAAAGGGCTTCTCTACCATCCCTGTAAATCCGTAGGGTTGATTGAAAATTCTTTTTTTGCTAAAACAATAGATGACCGTATAGAATGCGAAACCCTAAGCTGCTATCCGGAGATAACGGATACAAACTGCGCATGTGCATGGCGTTTTACCATAAAAGATGAAAAACCGGTATAAGAGAAAAGAAATAATTTCTTTTCTCTTATTATATCATAGCTTTATTTCCCGTAAAAAACCAAAAATAAAATTATAAATACCAGGCTTAATAATTTACATCTTACTCTTTTAACGGATAAAGTTCGTAACAATCTTATCTTCCGGTTCCGGTGCTTTGACTAGCGGCTTAACCGCATCTTTCATTTTAAGCATCCATGCCATATTCTTACCTAAAATATTCATTACCTGCTTTCCTTCTTCATCCTGTCCGGCTTCTCCCGGTTGATGACCATGGATAATATTCCAGTAGTTGGAAGAAGGAATAAGCATTTCCGTAATAGTTAAATAATAATTCAGGCTATCCAATGTCATACTCCCACCACTACGCCTGACAGCTACCACGGAAGCTCCCACCTTATGACGAAACCATCGTCCGTTTGCATTTGCTACATAAAAAGCACGATCCAGAAAACACTTCATTGTTCCGGCAATTCCCGAATAATACACAGGTGATCCAAGGATAAGCCCATCCACATCTTTTATCTCATGAAGAATGGAATTTAAAGCATCATTAGTGATAATGCATCTTCCATTCCTGTTACGAAAACACATGTTACATCCGATACATCCTCTTATTGGCTTCTCTCCTACCTGAATGATATCAAAATTAATTCCTTCTTCCCGCAAAGATTCTCCCACTAATGATAAAGCATAATAAGTATTTCCCTCTTTATGTGGACTTCCGTTTATTCCTATTACTTTCATATAATATATTTATAATATCGATTTATATTTCAATAAAAAAATTATTTTTATGATCTTATTTTAAGTAAATATATAAAATTTCTTCTGATTCCTTTATAACATTTTTCTCTGGCAAACTTTTCCTGTAAAAAAGTGAATAAATCAAAAAAGATATACATTCCAATCCGGTATATGGATCTCAAAAAACAATATTCTTTTTTCATTTACCGGAAAATAAAAAAGCAGGAACCATATATTGATCCCTGCCCTGCAAAAATAAGAAACCCCTTTTGTCCTCTTTTGCTTTTACTTTAATAAGTAAACCTTATTCCTCCTTGAAAATTAAAGTTGAATGGACGGTCTTTCCGGATTGTTTCCACCTCACTTCCATCATCGAAATAATAAATAACACCGGGTTCCAGAAACAAACCAAAATGATCAATTAATTTAATATTCACTCCTATATTTGTAAATATAGAAGCCTGTATCTCCGACACGTTCAGAGAGTTAGAGTTTCCATTATCGTATACTTCCTTGCCATAAACAGACTTTTCCAACATACCTCCCCCGGCTACATAAAGAGAAATATTTCCGGTTTGGTATAACGAATAAATTCCTTTTACCGGAATCCCCAGATAGTTTAATCGTACATCTTTTTTGCTTATTTCATTTCCCGAATGCTTTTCTTTTTCCGTAGAAGAAAGATAAGTATACATCAAACCACTTTCCAGCGCCCATTTATCTGACAATTCTTTTCTTACGGTAACTCCCACTGTGAAAGGTAATTTATAATCAATTTCAGTAGTATTTACTTGTGCATTCTTATTTTCAATCGTTAATTGGGCATTACTCTCAATTATTTCAATAGAAAAGTCCATAAGTTGATTATAGAGATAATACCGTTGGTGGATGGATTGGTTGGAGGCTAATGCGGAATTTCCCAGCGCCAGTCCGAAAGATAAATTTCTTTTTTTTCTGGTCGGAAGCACAAATGAATTTTCCTGTTTATAAGATAGCCATTCATCTTTTTTATTCTTCTTCTCAGGTTGTTTGTTCTTTTCAATAACATCAGCATCCGGCAAAGATGGTTCCGCACCTGTTTTTTTCTTTTCCGGTATTTCATCGGGTATATCTGCTGATAAAATCAGATCCGAATCGTTTTGTTCTTCAATGAAATTACGTTTTTGCTCTTTTTTTCTTTTTTGTTGCCTGTTATTTTTCTCAACGGAAAAATCTTCTGCCACTTCGGAAAAAGGCAAAGAAAAAGATTGACGGATATTTTTTTCAATACCTTCCGGATAAATAATATTCTCATCTGCCATCATTTCTATGGCCGGCTCTTCCTTGATAAAAAATATGCCTATTCCTATGAGGAAAAGAGCAACAGCAGCCACAGCGGAGACAATAGCAAATAAAGATACCTTTTTCTTACCGGAAGGTATCTCAAGATCCTTTTCTATCCGGCTCCATATATCTTTTTCCACCGGATGCCTGTAGTCTTTCAATCGATTACGAAGACCTTCTGATAATATGTCTTTTCTGTCATCCATTGACTTTAATATAATCTTTCACCTTTTTTGTAAGAATACTTCTTGCTCTGGAAAGCTGCGAGCGGGAAGCACTCTCCGTAATTCCCAGCTTTAATCCGATTTCTTTATGAGACAATTCTTCAAAGGTATATAAATTAAAAACAGAACGATACCCATCCGGCAGACCGGCAATAAAATCCATTAACACATGGTCCGGTATAAGGGTCAGTTCTTCTTCACTTTCTATTATTTCCGCTTCTTTCCACGCATCCGGAGAAAAAGCAGTCCGGTCCGTTTCTCTCCTTCTTAGAAACTCCAGGGATATATTTACAAATAACCTGGACATCCATGCTCTGAGAGAACCTTCGCCACGGTATTCAAATAAATGGATACGCTCAAAAACTTTAATAAATCCATCATGTAATAAGTCATAAGAAGTTTCCTGTTCTGCCATATAACGAAAACAAATCCCCATCATTTGTTCCGCATAACGTTCATAAAGCATTTTACGTGCTGTATTATCATTTTCCTGACAAGCCGTTACAAGCTCCAATTCATTCATCTTCCGACTTTTCTCAAATTACATGTGAATATAGCAAAATGACAGATTAAAAACAAATACATGCAAATAATACTTTTTTCTTACCGTATTGACTTCTTAACCGTCATTTCTTCTCAGCAAATAATTTTTCCAATATGCACAGATATAAACTATCTATCTTTTATTATTGTATAAAAAGAAAATTAATTCATCTTTATACTCCCACCGAACTTACAGCAGTCTACGCTTATCCTTCCGAATTAAAAAAAGAGGAAGAAACGAATTATAAAAATGTAACTTCCTCTTTTCGTTATTAAAAGATAGATAAGCTAACTCTTTAGCTGTTTTTTAGTCATATATATAGAATATTTATAAGGGCAATACCAGATATTTACTCCATTTTCAGGGTTATCGGATAATTGGGATAAGTAGCATACACATCCTGCTTCTCATTTATATCTTCATCCTCATTCGTGCCTGCAAGATAATTGATATATAATTTTACCTCGTTAGTTGCAGGATCTTTATACTTTGACAAATACGGTTCCATATCGAATCCGAAATGCTGAACAATATCCGTCACATTTTCTGTGGTTCCGGTAATTGTCTTTTTACTTCTGATATAAAGAGCGGGTATATCCTTATTTTCTCCCTGCAAAGAATCTTCATTACAGATTATTTCGTAATCGAATATCTGTCCTCTCTCTGCTCTGTGTTTGAATTCAAAAAAGAATACATTGTTCAGAATACTCTTATAGAAAGAAACCTCAGAAATAGTATCGATATAAGTATCATTCATCGGCCCTCCTTCCTGAATTTTTATCGTACGTGTATTAATTTTTTCAAAGGAAAAATGAGTGGCAACCGTATCATTCGGAATAAACTGGTTTCCGAAATCCACCACAAAAGATACCCAGAGAAAATCTCCGACTTTTGCCGTATCCTTGGCCACTTCCGGAACTACAAACCGACCATACACTGTTTTAACGATCAGATAATCATCATTAGCAACCACTAATGCCGGTTCATTAGAGATAAACCATACAGGTTCATTCCCTTCCAGACAGCTAAACAAGCCCAGTAAAGAAATACACAGAACAGCAAAAACAACTAATTTTCTCATATTTATTACTAATCTTTAAAAACGCATATAAAACTCATATGCAAGGAGAAACATTCTATTATTAAAATGCAAAACTAATGGAAACGATGCATAGTCGGGCTGTTAATAATATTTAAAATGTATTTATAAAAGAATTCACTGCTTATTCAAGCCTCCATTCAATAGGATAATACCTTTCATACTTTTTATATATATCTTCTCCGTTCTTTGTTTTGTTCTTGTAATGAACATACAAGTTCAATAATTCACCGGACTTTTTATATTCGGACACATAAGGAGTCATATCAAATACAAAACTTTCTCCTATGGTAATTATATTTCCTGATTCCGAACTATTTTTTTTGCGGCTTTTTATATATAATTTCGGAAGACTTTTACCCTCAACAGTGATAATAGAATCTGTATTGCAAATTATTTCATATTCAAAAGTATCATCTTTACGGGCCTTATGTTCAAAATAAAAAAACAATACATTCCCAAAAGTCCAAGGATAAACATCCATTGCCGAAATAGAATCCGTATAATTATCTTCCATATTACCGGTTCTGAACCGCACGACATCTCCTCCTAATTTTTTATAAGAAAAATTACTGATTACAGTATCATTCGGGATCGGCTGATTTCCAAAATCTACGGTTCCGTTCACTAACAGATAATCACCCGGGTAAAGCGGATCCTTTGTAGTGGGCAAGGTAAAACGTCCATACCCGGTTTCTATTTTGGCTTTGCTACCATCATAAACTACTACAGCGGGTTCAATATATAAACTCAAAACCGGCTCTTTATCGTCTAAACAACTGGCAAGACCTGCCATAACAAATAACAACAATACAACTTTTTTCAATGTTTTCATAAGTTTTCAATATTATTTTAAAGATAAATGCAGCATTAACAAAAACGCTGCATCTATTTTTATTTTTTTTCTTATTCGAAAAAATTACGGAAATACTATTATCCTTATAACTTATTTTATAATTATTCCATTTATTACAGATAGAACTGCTGTACCTTTTGCTTATCCTTATTTGTTAGAAATAATTATAATTCTGAACACAGAATATCAAAAATTCTTTTTCCGGTTTATAACCACCTGCCGAATTTCCGGATATAAAGATTTTTTACCAGCTGAGTCAATAAACAATAGCTCAATAAGATTCCGATCAGCCATGGGAAATAGGACCATGGTAATGGGGTCAGACCGATAGAAGCTCCGAAAGAGGTAAAAGGAATAAGAATACCCACTGCCATAATAGTAAAGGTAGTGATCATTACCGGCAAAGAAGCACGACTTTGCAGGAAAGGTATTTTCCGGGTACGGATCATATGTACAATAAGCGTCTGGGAAAGAAGCCCTTCTATAAACCAGCCGGACTGGAATAAAGACTGCATTTCCGGCACGGTACAATAAAATACATACCACATCACCAGATAAGTGATAATATCAAAAATAGAACTGATAGGTCCGATACAGATCATAAAACGTTTCAGATCCGAAGCATCCCATTTACGCGGTTTCTGAAGATACTCTTTATCCACACTGTCAAAAGGGATGGTCGTTTGGGAAATATCATACAGCAGGTTCTGTATAAGAATATGGATAGGTAACATAGGCAGAAACGGGAGGAAAGCACTGGCAACCAATACACTGAACATATTACCGAAATTTGAACTCGCTGTCATTTTAATATATTTGATAATATTCCCGAATATTTTCCGTCCTTCAATTACTCCTTTTTCCAGTACCATCAGGTCTTTTTCCAGCAAAATAATGTCGGCTGATTCTTTGGCAATATCCACCGCTGTATCTACCGAGATTCCTATGTCCGCCTGCCTTAAAGCAGCAGCATCATTGATTCCATCCCCCAGAAAACCGACAGCATTACCCTGTTGCTGCATAATGGCTACTACCCTGGATTTCTGTAAAGGAGAAAGCTTGGCAAATATATTGGTTTCACGACACCTTAGTTCTAACTCTTCATCGCTCATTTCTTCTACCTGATGTCCTAGTAAAATATGGTCTGTATTTATTCCTACCTGCTTACAGACACTTTTTGTAACCAGCTCATTATCGCCGGAAAGAACTTTCACTTCTACCCCATGTTCCATCAATGCTTTTACGGCAATGGAAGCAGAAGCTTTCGGCGGGTCAAGGAAAGCTAAGTAACCGATCAGCACCATTTCCGCTTCATCATCGATACCAAAAGAATGGCTTTTATTTACCCAGCTTTTATGAGCAACTCCCAATACCCGCATCCCCTGTTCATTTAACCGGATGCTGGTACGAAGTAATTCTTCTTTTACCTCATCCGTAATTTCTTTTGGCACACCATTATATTCTGCATAACGACAGATAGAGAGGATTTCCTCAATCGCTCCTTTTGTGATAATCTGTGTTTTTCCTTTTGTATCCTCAATAACCACAGACATACGGCGGCGGTTAAAATCAAAAGGAATTTCATCGATCTTCTTGTATTCTCTTTCCAGATACTCAAATCCCAATTCATGGCAATGCGCCAGAATAGCTTTATCCATCAGATTCTTTAATCCGGTCTGGAAAAAGCTATTGAAATAGGCATGTCTCAATACTCTTTTGTCATCTTCTCCATGGATATTAAGATACCGCTCCAATACAATCTTATCCTGTGTCAGGGTACCGGTCTTATCGGTACAAAGAATATTCATAGCCCCGAAGCTCTGAATGGAATTGAGATTCTTGACGATGGTTTTATGCTTTGACATTTTTACCGCTCCTTTTGCCAGATTTGAAGTAACGATCATCGGTAACATTTCCGGCGTAAGACCTACCGCCACAGAAACAGCAAAAATAAAAGCATTGATCCAGTCTCCTTTAGTTAATCCGTTAATCAGAAAGACAAAAGGAACCATCACCAGCATAAAACGTATTAACAGCAAGCTTACATTATTAATCCCTTTATCGAAACTGGTAAGCGCTCTTCTACCTACTACATTTTTTGCAATGGTACCCAGATACGTATTCGCACCTGTAGATATAACAATTGCTTTTGCAGAACCACTAATGACGGTAGAACCCATAAAGCAGATATTATTCAGCTCAATTACACTTCCACTTTTAGGAATATGGGCCAATAGTTCCGGTGTTTTTTCTACAGAATCGGATTCACCGGTAAGGGAAGACTGGCTTACAAACAAATCTTTTGCCTCTGTAATCCTCACATCCGCCGGGATCATATCTCCTGCCGACAGAAACAGCACATCTCCGGGTACCAGTTCATCCATATTGATATCTGTAAATCCATCCGTACCTTTCCGGAATACAGATACCTTATTATTAACCATCTTTGTCAATGCCTGACTGGCTTTGTTAGATTTCCATTCCTGAAAAAAACGCAGGATGCCGCTCAAGGTTACCATGGTAGTAATAATGATTACTGTCATCCATTCCCTGTCCTCCGGAGCAGCCAGTAATACATCGATAATAATGGAAACCAGTGCCAGAAACATTAATATCC
This sequence comes from Candidatus Azobacteroides sp., assembly GCA_021201815.1. Lineage (GTDB taxonomy): Bacteria > Bacteroidota > Bacteroidia > Bacteroidales > WRGA01 > WRGA01. The sequence goes on from JAJQEC010000068.1 coordinate 44,710, forward strand.
CGATAAACGGATTGATAAAGGCTTTTATAAAAAGAATAAACCATTTATTGTTCTGTTCCTGTGCAATCACATTTTCTCCGTATTTTTTCCGGCGGTCTTCGACTTCGATGTTATATAACCCCTCTTTTCGTGTATCCAGAAAAGAATAAATCTGTTGTTTACTTTGATTGGCAGCAAGAAAGAGTTTCTCACTGTCGAAACGAAAGGCAATATTTTTTTTTCTTCTGCGTGTAAATAACCTTTTCATACCAGCATTTTTTAGGTATTAATTCAACGGCGCAAAAGTAAATAGTGCTTACGGATAAAGGATGTAGATAAGAGTTAGAAAAATATTAGAATTACCTCGCCTTCTCTAATATTTTTCTAATATTGGTATTTTAGTACCGGAAATAATACAAACCGGTAACCGGTTAATGGATAAAGCCTTCCGGAATAAATAAAACAGCTATTAATAAAGCTGCTTTAATGTTTCTTTAATACCAAAACAATAGGAAGAATTTGTCATATGTGAAAATGACTTTGCGGCAAGAGGATCTGCATTCGCAACCAAATAGCTATTTTCGGCCTCTGCAAACATCTTGAAATCATTGAAGCTATCGCCGAATGCCCATGTGTCTTCTTTTTTAACTCCGGTATACTCGCTCAGGAAAGAAACGACATTCTCTTTGCCGCAACATTCCGGAAGCAAATCCACATCATAACAATCAGCCGGATCTCCTGCCGCCGGATTGCATTTGGTAAAGAGAACTTTTATCTTTAAATCCGCGGCAACTTCCTTTATCCGGTTATAATCTTCCTCCAAATGTGAAGTTATTTTATAATAATATGTTCCTTTATATTTGCCTCCGTAATCTGCCGGCTGTTCTCTCAGGGAAATTCCCGTTTCTCTCAGCAAAGCAATCATCCGGGTTATATTTTCTCTTTTGAATCCGGAATGACGGATTCGTTCGAACCACTCCTCACAAGGTATTATTTCTTTTTCCTTTATCCAATACAGCTCTGTCCCCAGACTGCTGGCAATAAAATGAGGAAGGTATGTCACATATCCCCGGGATTTTCTCAATAAAGAATCCAGGCTGCTTCCACTTACCCAGCCCATAATAAGGGAAAGGCTTTTACCGGGACCAATTAAAAAAGATTCCAGCTCAGGAATACCGCTTTTACTTTTATTAACAGGGTCATATGGCATATATGTCTCATCATAATCAGTAAAAACAATCCGGCTTATATACTCCGGCCAGGGAAAAGATTGCATTTCTTCTATTTTTTCTGATTTATCCATTTCTCATTTATTTCTTTAATTATTGAATAAAATAATGCTCATGATACAAAGTAACCTTGAAAATTACAACTATAACTTCCTGCCTGAATGTTTCAGGCAGCCATTTTTTTATTCCGATAGCCTGCATTACAAATCTAAGGAATTTTTCTTACACCACCATCTTTCCTTTCTTCGTCATTTTCTTATAAACTTTTCCGGTAAATGAGCCGGTATATAAATATTACCAGCTCACAACAGGTAAAGACATCGTATTTATATCCACAAAAAAAGGTAAAGAACAGCAGGAATTAATTATCCGACCATTCTTTACCTCCGAAGATATTAAATCCGGAAAAAGATAATAAATCTTTTTCCCTGTTAACAATAATATTTACTTCTTTTGAATGAGAATCTTTTTAGTGAAAACCTCTCCATTTGTCTGTATCTGAATAATGTAAGCTCCGTTTTCCACTTCCGGGATCAATGTATTGCCAACCTCTTTATATACAGAAAGAAGCTGCCCTACCGTATTATATAACCTGACTTCTGTGATCGGAGAAGGAGCATCCATATAAATAATTCCGGAAACAGGATTGATATGCACATGGAAATTACTCTTGACTTCCCGGGTACCGGTAGGCAACAGCCATTGCTCGTCCAGCCAGGCAATCCGTCTTCTTAAGTAGTTTTTTGTCTGTTCCACTTCCTGTTCATAATCGTAGCTTGCGTATCCGTATTCCCTCCATTTATTAAAATCAGCTCTTACCGCCTCCCTTATATAAGATACATATCCATCAATATAATCATAAAGAGTAGAAAGCGCAGGTTCCCTTATTTCTGTCCACCTTCTTCTTACTTCATCCTGAAAATGCGGATACAATGCAATTTCCGGAAGCCAGTTAGAAGAAAACATCATCTCAATATTCTCATACACAAAATAATTTTCATGTCTGTACGCATTTCCGAAGTCCCATACCGGTCCGAAAAAGATCTTCTCATCCTCTCCACGGTCTTTGGAAAAAAAACAGCTTCCATGAAAAGATTCCGTATTTCCCATGATTTCCTGAACAATATAAAAATTAATGAATGTTTCCAGGTCAATATATTTTTCCCACTCCGTGCTATTTTTATTATATGAATAGATGGCATCCTCTACTTTCTGCAAATAACTACGAATATAGTTTTCCTGCTGATAAGATAGATAATCCGGTGATTTATAGGTGAAGCGAGGGACCCGATACGTGGAGACCTGATTTGTTTCATAATAATTATCTATTTCCATCAACCATCCGCCGGTAATACGAAAAGGGTCGGTTTCATAATCATCCTGTTCTGTTATATTCACTCTTTCGGAAGATACCTTGATATGTTCCGTCAAAAAATATAATCCCCGGTATTCTCCATTCTTTATCAGCTCTATAGGTTCATGCTGGGTAGTATACTTCATCCCTAACCGGCGGCTTAATTCAAAACCGACAGCATTCCGCAGGAAACCGGGATCATCTGCATGAGCCAGCAGCGCATAACTTTTATCCCTGCTCATATTAAGCAATGCATTCTTTTTCTCCATCTTAATGCGATAGGGCTTTTTTACAAAACTATTCCAGGTATAATTTCCACGTCCCCGTGCTTCCGTGACAATCGGATTCTCCGCTGTTCCTAAAGAAGAGAATCCGGGTAAACCCAATGCATCGATATATAAAGTAGCGCCGACATAATATTCTTTTGTCGTAATTTCAGCACCATTATCCGTATTCAGGTAAAAAACAGGCAATGTTCCCGACGGCTGGAGATCCATGCTCCACCAGCCTTGTGTCCAGTTTTCACCGCTTTCGGTCTTATAAGTGCCACCCGGAGGCATATAGGTATCCACCGTAGCCGTACGGGCATAGTTCCATCCGATATAATCTTTTATCTCGGTAAAAGTCATATCGGTATAAGTACCATCTGTGAAAGTCGTATTGCAGAAAGAATACCGGTAAGAATTGTAAACGGCAGTAGGGATAGTTAACTCCCAGATATCATCTTTCAGATGAGTAAGGCTGATAATAGTATATTGCCCCGGATAATCCGTACCATACAGGAACTGTACATTTACCCATCTGGTTTTGGAATTATCATAATAAAACTTCCCTGCTGAAATATCCAGCGCATAAGAAAATAAAGAAAAAAGGAATAATCCAATAGTAAAAACAATTTTTTGTTTCATTCTTTAAATTGGTATTATACCCCAAGCCAATCGCTGCAAAGATAGTTTTTTAAAGTAAAAAGTAAAAGCTAAAAAGTAAAAATCGGAAGAATCAGATGGATAATGGAAGAAGAAATCCTTCTGGGTTTACATTAAAATAATATATATTAATAATTATCAGTTTTATCTAGCTGAATACCTTTTATCCATTTTTAACGGTTTTTATTATACTAATTATACAGAATTCGCTTTTGTTCCGAAAAAGCCGGGTTGGTATCTTATTTATCATATTCACAAAAAGAAAATAAACAATTGCCAGATACGGTAAAATTAGTTATATTTGCATGGTAAGCGGAAAAAAGAAAAAATGGAAAAATTATATTTTTTAATTACAATATGCATGTTGCTTCTCTTTTGCTTGTCTGTGCCTGCATTTATTTTTTTATACAAAAGAATAAGGAAAGGGTACCGTCTGCCTATTTTCTTTTCCGAACAAAAAAATGATACAGTAACCTTTAATGAAATAAAAATTAAACCGCTTTTTATGGATAAGAAAAAAACTGTTTGCCAAGTAGCCACCATACAATGTAGCCGTCCGGTAGCATACAGAAGACAAACGTCTTTTTTTCCGAATATCCATCTGATTTCTACTCCTATTTCTATGCTATAAAAGGACTAGCGAATATTTACATTTACCTGCTTTCTTCCTGTTTTATAATAAATATTTCTCTTATTTTTTCATTGAAAATATAAAAATGACGCTGCGTCGACTTCCGGATGACGCTACGTCGTTTCGAAAATGACGTAGCGTCGTCAAAAAAACGACGTAGCGTCGTTCAAAAATCGACGTAGCGTCATTCAAAAACGGCTTAAAAGCTAAAAATAACTGTTTTTGATAGTCATTATTTTGATTTTCCGAAAGAAAAACCATCCTCCTAATGAAAATAATATTTAACAAGCACTCGATATGAGCCATAATATCTAAATAAAAATTTAACAAATAAGCTATTTTATAGAGCTTCGTTTTTCATTTAATATAACGGTATCTTATCTTTTGTATGCACCCAAAGTCAGGCAGCGTACCACTCTCCCCTCGAAGAAGATACTATGTAAATAATCAAATTTGTTTTGCTAA
>JAJQEC010000112.1 GCA_021201815.1 Candidatus Azobacteroides sp.
AACACACACTCTGGCCTTCCAGCACCGACAGGCTGGAGGTAATAATAAAATCACCGTGCGTGCCCTCCAGAAGCTCCGTGCCATCTTCTGCATTAAGCGAGAGCACAAGGGTCTGGGCCAAACACACTGGGGTGGAGGTGAGGAGCAGGCCCGCAAGGAATAAGAATAGATACAATTTTTTCATCTTCTTTTTTGTTTATGGTTTATAATTCTCTTTTTCATACATTGGATGCCTTACTGCACAACCTTTATGGTCTGCATGCCGCTACCTGTCTTTATACGCACCAGGTAAAACCCTTTGTGCGGGAAACTTTCCTGGTAACGGTACGCCTCCAGCTTCCCTGTGTTACTGATAAATCTTCCCTGCAGGTCATAGATGTCAACCTCCTCAATGGCCTCCTTATCCGAGTACACTTCCAGAAAGCCATTACTTACCCAGGCACGCAGGCTGTTTGCTTTCTCCTGGTCCAGCGTTATACCACTCCCCCGGCGCACGAACGAAAGGGCAAAGCGGTTCTCAAAGACCCCGTCCCCTTCCTTCTCAAACTCATGGATGGAGCCCTGGCGGAGGTTATACCTGAGCGGATGGCTCCCGGAAAGGTCATCCAGGTAAATATCATAGCCCGGGGCAAAAGAGGAAAGGCCGCTGAAGTTCAACCGGTATTTCCCCGGGACAGAGGTGCGGATACCGATGGGGATTACCACCCCATCCAGCCCCCCCAGCCGAAGGATCTCCATGTAACGCCCATCCTGGGGGCTGCGCGTGTAAATACATACCGGGGTGTCAATCTCCTTGAGGAACGTCTTGGCGATATCCCCTTCCTCCCCTGCTCCATACCCTTCGCTGTAGAGGATAAGCGACTTGTCCTTCTGTGAACCACGCGAGACCTCCAGGGTCAGCACCTGCGGCTTTATTCCTTCTGCCCCCGCACTGCGCAGCTTACTGCCCGCATTGTTGACTACCTGCGTGGCATGCGCCTGCAGCGTGCCGGTGGCAAAAGGCACACGGGATTCTACCAGCACCGACTGCATCGGCGGGATATAACGCGACAGCGCAGGGGTGCCCGTACCGGTACCGGTCTCAGCACCGGTGATCGTGTAGGTCTCAAACGTACCGTTTTCGGTCAGCACCTTGTAGTAACCTTTTATATAGGCGCTGTTGGCCTCGTAAAAGCGGTGGAAGTCCCAGTGGCCCATAAAGGGGTTGCCGATGATCAGCTGGCCGCTGGATTTCGTGCAGAGCGCATCCAGCGGGATACGGCCCGAGGCATCCTGCACTCCCTCATACACAAAGCGCTCCTCCACCCCGTTACGTGAGAGTGGCACCGTGGCATGGATATGCCCTGCACGGGCATAAATGTGGTAGTACTCCTCGCTCTTGGGGAAGGTAAAGGTATGGCTGGTTATCACATCCATCGCCTGGCGGTTGTCCAGCCAGAAGGAGACGCCCCTGCCCGGGCCCATCTGGTAATGCGGGTTATGGAAGACCCCGCTCCAGCCCCACTCATCCGTGCTGGTTTCACCCGTCTGTGGGTTGGCCGTGCGGTAAAGGCGCGTGTACACCTCCACATTGTCCAGGTGCGGATTGGCATCCACCTCGTAGAAGTCTCCGGTATAAAGGCTCCTTAAGGGCGCACTGAGCATGTACCAGCGGTTGGCATTCATCGTGAGCTCCACACGGGCTCCCTCATAGTCCAGCAGGTCGGTGCGGCCCACCTCACCGCCGTGCGAAAAGGTGATGTACCCGCACTGGGCCACGGGATACTCCCCGTAGGAGGTACCGCTGCCGGCAGCATCCCCCAGGTCAGGGTAGCGCACCAGCCCGTCCGGTATTAGCACGTTGGTGCATTTGCGCGGGATGTTGCGCTGTGCATATGGGTCCGTGCCGCTTACAGAGGGGTTGCGCCAGTTGGCAAAATTATGCCAGTCACTGTCTTCCACCCCCGTCCAGATGAGGCTGTCGGGCGTCAGGTAAATGTGTACTGTGTCGCGGATGGCATTCAGTTTGGCACCGGTGGTCTTGCTGTAGGTGTCCACAAAGTAGCGCTGCACGATGGTCGCATCCTTGGTGACGGTATAGCAGTCCCCTTCGGCAAGCAGGCTGCCGCCCGTGGCCGCATCGTACCATTTGTAGCTGTACACCCCGTCCGGGGAGAGGCACACCTCTTCGCTGTCCCCCTGGCACATGATCCGCTCCCCGTAGGTGAAGGAGAGGTTGGCACTGCGGTTGTTCCAGTAAGCACACTCCTCCATACCTTCTGTATGAGGAAACAACGGGAAGGATGGCTCATCACTTTCGGAATTAAGGTACAACAGCCAATGATCATAAGCGGCAGGAAAAGGAAGGGAGGAATATCCGGCGATCTCATAGGAAATATCCAGGGTAGTCCCTTTTATAACCGTTTCATTTACCAGTGTTGAATTCAGGTGTGTATATATTTCTAACGCCGAGTCGTATACATACAGGCTAACATACAAAGGCGGCGTAAAATCCTGATCCCCGATATTACCGATCCTGCACTCTACTTTAACCTTATCATTGGCGTCATCGATCACCAGCACGGGTCTTTTATACGGGTCAAACTGCAGGTCGGCAGCTTCATAAAGCATTTCTCCCTCATCATTTAACCGGGTAGCCTGCTGCAGGTAATTATTAAACGGACGTGTTTCTCCGTTTTCACTTATGAAAGTTGTAGCCGGATTCAGTGGATAGCGTGGAATGGTCAGGTCTTCATTCACATACACCGGATTATAATCCGGTCTGTTCCAGACAGTACGTGCCGGTGCCCATGGTGCACCATCCGAAGCATAAATACGTAGTGAGCCAAGTGCTCCGTCGGTATCATTTGACGGGACAATAATTTCAGCGGCTCCGTCGCCATTTACATCGGCAACAATCGGATATTCATCTACGGTACTAGAGGCTGAATTATCATATTCTGCCAGCGTATTCCCCGTCGCTCCGTCAATAATACGCAATGTTTGTTCATCCCGGTACACCAACTGGGCTTCTCCACTTTGAGTAAAATCGAACAATGACATAGTTGTAGAAGCGGAAGAATCCGTAGTTACCTTTTCCCACATCTTTGTGATGTGCCGGGTTTGAGGATCATACTTATATGCCATCATGATATAGGCGCCTGTCAATGCTATTTCCGGATATCCATCCTTATCCACATCTCCTAAAAAAGGAATAGAAGGCCCGGCCAGATTACTCGGATTCGTACTCCCCCTTACAGGAATATCATCGATGATATTATCATTCATAATTTCTCCTGTTCTCGGATTATAAATATAGACCGAACCCTGACTTACAAGAGAAGGGTCTGTCAGAAACATTTTATGTGTCACCACCACATCCAGTTGTCCGTCCAGGTCCATATCCGCCACGGCAATAGCCCCGTCACCCACATCCGTCCGTCCGGTAGCATTGGCTTTCACCATAAAATCAAAGGAATTCCCCTCCGTACCGGAATGGTTGGTGATAGTTACTTTATAGACACAATCCCCGCCAATCACTTCCGGCAGACCATCCCCGTCAATATCCGCTATAGTCATGCACGCAGCCATCCACCGGACTTCTTCCTTATAAACAGGAACATGACCAATGCGTCCGAAAGAATAATAATCATTTCCCAAATATCCTCCATCGGCTAATAATGTCCCGTCAACGGCATTGAATACTTTATCATATACTACCACCTGCGTATTCCCATCTCCGGCAAAGTCTGCAATAATGGGAATTCCTCCCGGATATTCCGGATTCTCGGAATAAGGAACCCGCCAGGCTTCTTCGTACGCTTCCGTAGATTCATTATAAGAGTATTTAACCAGCAATTGTTTTTCAGAAATAGTACTTCTGGTGTCTGTAGTTACAAATACCGAAGCATATTTTCCCTTGTCAACGTTGGCCATCATAAACTGGGAAGCATAAGAAACAGGAACAGTGATAATAGAATCTTTCAAATAGATTTTATTATCTTCTTTCCTTACTGAAAAAATATAGATCTTATTTGTCGGACCATAATCCTCAGGTACAGTCGCATCCTTTATCAGAATTTCTATTTCCCCGTCTCCATCTATATCTCCGCACAACGGGACACAATAATTGGATACAAGTGCCTCTGAACGGGTAAGCTCTTTGATCTTCCACTCTATAGAAGGAATCGGTACATGACAGACATCCAACTGTACATTATCCGGCATATCGCTCAGGTTGATATACACTTTTGCCCGGCTGCTTTGTCCTTCGCAGGTAATCTCATACTCCAGCGAATCCCGACCGGCAAAGGAAGAAGAAGCCGGCATATAGAAAATATAATTTGATTCCACATAGCACAGCAGGGCATGATGGGGAGGAGTGACCACTTCCATTTCCAATGTTTCATAGGGCAAACAATCTCCCGGATCATCGTTTTTGAGCACATCCCAGAACGCATAATCTGCCGTAGGGGAAATAAAGACATTATCCGGATTGGCTTTTGGCTGGGAAAGCAGGAATCCGGAAGGAAACACACTAAAAACCAATAATAACACCCATGGACTGAAAAACTTCTTTTTCAGAAAACAATAACTTTTCATTTTATGATCTTTTATGGATAATACATCAATGAGGCAAATAAGAAGAAGGGGAAAGAATTCCCATATATAAGAAAAGCGGACGTACGGAAAAAAGCTGTTTTTTCCTGGTAAGGAAGAAAAAACAGGAAGCTTTTCCATACACCGCTTTACAGTTTTACAAACAGCAGCACAGCATTTTTTAAAAAAGAAGGACCGGGTTAAAGAATAACAATAAAAAAAATAAGAAAGGAAATATTGCGTAATTAAAGAAGATTTGTTATTACGCGCATGGGATAGTAAATTACTTAGTGAGTGGTAGTCTCTCTCTCTCTCTCTAACATAATCCGGCTAACCGCCAAATTATCAGCAAAAAAAGAATAAGAAAAAGCATTATTTTTAAAAGAAAAAGACATAAATAACTTGATATTTTTTACAATAAGAGAACTATGTACACTCTGAATGTTAAAAGACGGGCGCAAATTTAAATAAATATCCATAACATCCAATAATTTATTATTGCGTTTTATGCAACAGAAGCGATAAAGAGGAGGACCTTTTTCTTTATCGCTTCCATTAAAATAAGAATAAAACCGGATTACATTGTTATATATAATACAATGTGTTTTTCTTTTCTTTTTCTTTTTTTCGATAACTATATACAATTATAAATAATAAAGCACATCCCAAACACAGAGCCCAGTCCTTTTCTCCCAAAGGCATTTTCTGTGGATTTCCGCCTCCCGGAGGTGCAGCCGCACCTTCTGCATCTTCATCCGCAGTGATGCCTTCTACAGAAGAAAAATCTTTTCCCCCGGATAGGTTTTCGAAGATATCCGAACGAACTTCTTTTCCTACAGGCGTTGAGGAATTAAATAAAGAAGCACTCTTTTCTTCTTTTCCTGACCAAAGACCTTTGTCCGTAGTAGTAGGGAAGCAAAATGCAAAACACGGGAGAAAACAAATAAACAAAATGCAAATAATTCCTGCAGCTATCTTTTGTTTCTTTTTTATATCCATTTATCTTTTTTCTTTTTCAGGTAAGTAAAATAATTCTATGGCCACTCCTTTTCTAGCGTGTAAACTTAATGACCTTCTACTGACCATCCCTGCTTAAAGCTTTAACCAGATAAACTCCCGAAGAAAAGGTATCCAAAGAAAGGCTTCTTACATTAGCCGAACGGCTCAATAATACTCCCGATAGATTATATACCGAAACCTGAGATACTTCCCGGTCAAAATACAATACCTCGTCTCTGATATAACTTTCGAGGGCAGGTTCCTGTGCAGCAACCAACGAAGAAGGAATACCCTGATCCGTCCAGATATAAATTCCCAACAAATAGAAAGGCTGTACCGGATTAATAAAAGTTCCTCCGGCTGAAGAAGGAAAATCGGTGCGGGCAGCAATGCGAATGGTTTGCTTATCTGCCGGAACCGGTATTTTTTCTATTCCAGAGGCAGTAAGGCGACATACGACACAGGCATTTGCCGTACCCCTGTCGATATGCAACGGTGAATCGGGAATCTCCAGAATTCCCGGAATAATTTCATAAGATAAGATTTCAAAATCCGCCTCTGTCAGGTCCAATCCTTTTCCGGAACTCAAACCATACGTCATCCCTGCAACATTCGTCAGATTATAGGCTTTGAAAGCAATATGGGTAATCGTAGTCCCTTCTTCTGGTTCTATCTGTAAATACGGATAATAAGAAGATTGATAGCCGGTCTGGTCATTAGAAAAAAGGGCTGCCCGGTAAGTACTGGTTCCACTGCCATTTTCATTGTAACACTGGATATTCAGCCCTTCTGTCCAGGCCAGAGAACGTGCCCCGGTAATTCCTGTATAATCAGGAGCCAGCAATCTGACCTGGTTTCCGGCTCCTTTGTCATGTAACCCTATGGAAGCGGCATTCAAATCTTCTATCTTAATGCGTGCATCCGAAGTAATATCCTGTGTAAACAGGTTTCCTGAGAAACAAAGTAGGGAGAATACAAGTAAATACGTTTTTGTTCTGTTCATAATATATCTAATTATTGGTTTTTAAAATAAATACAGCTACGGCACACCGGCCTCTTTTATAATTTTTAATTATGTATTTCCATAATGTATGGAATAAGAAAGAAAAGCTGTTTCCATTGCTATTCTTCATCAATTATAAAACTTCATTGTCCGGGTAGCTGTATCACTGGAAGCCTTAACAAGGAAAATTCCTTTCACCGGAATATAGATTTCACTCACCAAGCTATTTATATCTTTTTGCCGCATGAGATTTCTTCCCTGAAGATCATATACCACGACATCTTTCAACGAACTTCCATCTACACTTATCACCTTTACTCCTTCTTTTGTCTTAATTATATCAATACCCTGATTGGCAGGCTTCAACTCTTCGGGAATAGAAGTAGGAGAATTTATAAATGAAACATAAAACCGGTTATGGACAAACATATCTTCTTCTGTCTTTTCGAAACGATAATAAGGGAATACACGCAGGTCTGTCTGTACAGGGATTTCACCACCCAAATCAGTCAGGTAAATGTCGTATCCGGAAGCAAATTCCCGCAGTCCTTCAAAACGAAACTTCATCTTACCAGTGGAAGCAGTACGCAATCCCAACCATACCGGTTCACTTAAATCCGATAAATGGCAGATATCCAGTAAGGTTTCGTCTGTAATAAAATAGACGGATGCCGGTTCGGTGATTGCATCCACAAAAGCCTGTGGCACATTGCGATACTCCTCTCCTACTTCTCCCTGCGGATGATAGAAAAGGGTACTGCGGTTAGCCTGATGCTCCCTTTCCAGTTTTACAGACAAGGATTCCGGTGAAACCATAGTTCCGTTACGCAGCTTATTACCCGGGGAAGAAGCTGTCATCAAAGGAGTAGCATATAAGTTTCCGAAAACTGAAACAGATGTTACAAATACCGATTGCATCGGCGCAATGTATTGGTCTGGCCCTCCTATAGTGCCGGGCAACCCTTTATGATAACTCTCAATCACCCCATCGGAATTCATTACTTGATAATACGGTTCTATGAAAGAAGAATTATAATCATGCAATTCATCGAAATCCAGTTGAGCCAGAAAAGGATTTCCCAGAATAACCGTTTCTCCGGATAGAGAAGCATTCGCAGTCAAAGTCACAACACCGGCAGAAAGAGTGGATTCATAAATAAAACGGTGATGGTTTGTTCTATCGAAAGGATGATAAATAACCGGGTTCCCTTCGTTATCATGGACGTAATACGCTTCGTCATATTTAGGGAAAGAAAAGGTAAACGGTGTATGAATATCAGGATCATCCTGTTTATCATCTACCCAGACAGAGAACCCCAGGCCTGCACCCAATAGGTAATTCGGTTTATTAAAAGCACCTGTCCAGTCACCGGAAACATAGAATTTTGTCTGCGGATTACTCCGAGAGAACAGTCGGGTATAAACAAATACCTCATCTTCTACCGGGTTAGGATCTGCCACATAGTAATCTCCGGGATATAAATCCCGCAAAGGAGCAGAAACCATATACCAGCGGTTACTTTCCAGCGTCAGTTCTGCATAAGCACGTTGATAAGTAAGCAAATCCTGCCGTACCAGTTCGCCCCCATGAGCAAAAGTGATGTTGCTGCAGGCAGCCTTATCATAGGTCTTATAAGCGGTTTTTCCGGTTGTCAGGTCAGGGTAATTATCAATATGCTCCGGAAGAAGCACGTTGGTACAGGCACGCGGGATATTTGCCCCATCGTACAGGTGCAACGGAACCGGATTTTTCCAGTTGGCTGCGTCGTGCCAGTTACTATTGCTGCCGGCACCTGTCCATACCAGCGAATCCGGAGCCAGGTAAAGGCTCACCGGCTCACGCACGGAAGATAAGCGGTTTGATTTAGTAGCCAGATCATAAATCTCCAGGTAATAATATTGCACGGGATCGGCGTTTTTATAAAGGTCGCAGTAATCCCCTTCTCCCAGTTTTGTTCCCCCCGTAAGCTCATCATACCAGATATACCAGTAGGTATTTTCCGGATAGGCATATACCCGTTCTGTTTCCCCTTCACACATCACGTGTTCTCCGCCGGCAAGAGCAAGGTTATTATCAATATTATCCGAATAACGGCATTCTTCCATATCTATCGGATAAATGTTATCTTCCCAGTTCAGTCGGATTTCCCAGCGGTCATACTGCGGAGGCTCCACCAAGGAAAAGTTATTAATCGTATAAGTAATCACCGTAGGATTGGGATCCGTAGAAAGAGGAAGAATATTCACCGTTTCATTATGTACAAAGATTTTATATTCCTGAGCAGGGTTTACACTAGTATCATATACATAGGTAGAAATACGCAGGTTGCCGGTATAGGAAGCATCTCCGTCATTGTTGATATGGATGGTAATTTTGAGATTATCGGAAGTATCCATCTCCAGAATACTCTGGCGGCTACTGTCGAAATACAGGTTCGGACCATCGTGAAGAGGTGTTCCTTCCTGATTCAGTTTGGTAGACTGCTGCAGAAAATTGTTATACGGATGATTTACATTTCCGGTCTGCGCTTCGTAAAAAGCGGTAGCAGGATTTACAGGGAAACGCACCAGCGACATGTCATCCCGGATATAAACAGGATTAAACCCGTGCTGATTCCAAACCTGCCGGCAATTAGCCCATTGATTGGGAGTGATACTGCCATAATGCATCAGATAGGTAGTAGAGGACCTATTTTCATATTGATTAGCTCCGGATACCAGAATGTCCGCATGTCCGTCGCCATCCAGGTCTACGATTACCGGATATTCTGCATGCGTACCTGAATGACAGTCAATTTCTACAATATTATTTCCATCTTTATCAATAATTCTCAAGTGCGTTTCATCCCGATAGATAAGTTCCGCTTCCCCGTTCTGGTCAAAATCAAACATAGACATGGTCGTACAGCCGGAGGAATCGGTCGTCGGCTTTTGCCAAAGCTGGGAAAAAGTATCAGTTGAACGGTCATATGTATAGGCTACCATTCCATTGACGTAAGTGAAAGCAATATCCGGTACTCCGTTTCCGGTAATATCTCCTATAAAAGCACGGGAAACAGTGGAAGACGCAGATGAACCAGATGTTTGTAAACTTCCGATCATATTGGGAGTAGCACCATCCCAGACATACATTCTGGCAGGAGACCGGAGTGTAACAATTACATCCGGAGAGCCATCGCCGTCAATATCCGCCACAGAAGTAAAACCATCATCCAGATTCACTTGAGCCAGAATAGAAGCGGAATTACCGGCGGTTCCTTCCCGGTTGGTAATAGAAACTTTATAAGTCGTATTTCCGGCAACGACTTCCAGCATGCCATCATTATCCACATCAGCCAATACCGGCATATATACAAAAGTAGTAGGACCTCCTACATTACCCCGTGCCCGGCCCCCATCCGGAAGAGTAGCCAATAGCTTTCCGGACTCAGCGGCAAATATTTTGTCGTAGGCCAGTATTTCCCCATAACCATCTCCGTTCATATCCGCTATGACAGGAGCAATACTAGCATCTGTATTATAAACACCATTTGCACGCTGATCCGTTGTAAAAAAGGGCACTTCCGAAGTCCATTTACGGACACCGGATTCCGTATAACATACGACACGGTACATATCCTCTCCTCCTTCATTATGGGAAGTACAAACAACAATTTCTCCCTGTCCGTCATTATCCACATCGGCTATGAGTATAGGCATGTTGGGATAGGTGGGAAGAAGAGGGGTAGGAAACTTGTTTTTTAATGTCAGATCATGATTAAAAATAAGAATGGTATCACTGCCATTGGAATAGCTTGTAAAACCCGCAGGCATATAATTCGGAACAACCACTTCCGGGAGTCCGTCTCCATCAAGATCCCCGACAAACGGAGTAGCCAATGGATGAATGATAGCATTACTCTGTGCTTTTTTTTCAATATCCCAGATAGTAGCAGGACGGGTAACAAAGCATTTATCGATCTCCATAAAATCAAGTTGTTCGGATATATTGACATATACCGTAGCGGTAGAAATGTTTCCTCCGCACTCGATCGTATAAGTAAACACATCCTGTCCGCCGGTTATCCCGGCATTAGGCATATAATAAATCCGGTTGGTAGCCGGAATAACGACAGCCGTTCCTTTCGAAGTAATCATAGAAGGAACCGTGAGATTAACCGTCGTTTGGGAACACTCGCCATAATCATCGTTTTTCAGGACATCCAGATACTGAAAGTTTCCCGGATAAGCAAAAAAGTTATCATCCCTGGCTTCAAGTTGTATTATGCTCTGGGACTTTAAAACACAGGGAAATACGATTCCGGATAAATAAAATATCAGGAAATACATTCTTTGTCTGGTAGTTGATAAACATCTATACCTCATATTCTTTGGTTTTAATAATTAATCTGGAAAGTTTTTTTAAGAAAAGGATATATGAAAAAAGCGGACATGCAGGAACAGGTATTTTTTCCTGGTAAGGAAGAAAAAACACATAGTGTCCCGGCAAACCGCTTTTATTGACTGGCAGGAATACTAAAGATGCTTTCTTAGAAAAGAAAACATACAGGAAGTAAAAAAAATAAATCAGGAAATATTGCGTAACTAAGGAAGATTCATTATTACGCGCACAGGTTAGTAAATTACTTAGTGAATGATTCTCTCTCTCTCTCTCTCTCTCTCTAACATAATCCGGCTAACTACCAAATTATCAGCAGAAAAAGTACAGAAAAAAGTATTATATTCAAAAGAAAAAGACATATACAACCGGATATTTTTTTCAATAAGAGAAATTATGTTACACTCTTTATGTTAAAAGACGGGCGCAAATTTAAATAAATATCCATAACTTCCAATAGCTTATTATTGCATTTTATGCAACCTTGTCCAATAATTTACATCCTATCAATTTTTTATATTATTATAATTAAGTTAATACCATATCTTACTTTACTATAAAAGCACATAGATTTCTCCGAAAAATTTCCAGAATCTTAAAATTGTATTACTTTTGCAGTGTTTATAATAAAGTTGTTCTTTCACATATGATTAACAGAATTCTTATCCGAATAAAAGTAATACAGATTCTTTATTCCTATTTTCTCAACATTAAGCGGGATATTCCGACCGTAGAAAAAGAACTTTTCTTCAGTCTGGAAAAAGCGTACGAGCTTTACAATATGTTTTTGTTGCTGATGATTAACATCTCAGAATTACAAGCACGTAAATTAGATGCTGCAAAGCATAAACTACTACCTACGGAAACTGACCTTCATCCTGATACCCGATTTATCGATAACCGGTTTATGAAACAGTTATCGGAAAATAACCAGTTAAAAAAATTCGTAGCAAACGAAAAAATAAGCTGGATCAATCAGGAAGAATTAATCAAATCCTTATTAGACCAGATTATTTCCTCTGACATATATAAGGAGTACATGGCTTCTTCCGAAAGCTCCTATCAGGCAGACCGGGAATTCTGGAGAAAAGTTTTTAAAAATATTCTTTGTAACAACGAAGATGTCATCCAAGCACTGGAAGATATGTCTGTTTACTGGAACGACGATGTGGAAATCGTCTGTACATTTGTACTGAAAACGATTAAGCGGTTTGAAGAAGGAGCAGGAGAAGATCAATCTTTATTGCCGATGTTCAGGGCGGAGGATGACAAGGATTTTGCAAAAGAACTGTTACGTCGTACCATTCTTCACCACGAGGAATACAATGAACTGATCCAGGCACAGGCAAAGAACTGGGAATTCGAGCGGATCGCATTTATGGACCTGGTAATCATGCAGACCGCACTGGCTGAACTGACAGGCTTTCCCTCCATTCCTGTGAATGTGACATTAAATGAATATATTGAAATAGCAAAACAGTATAGCACCGAAAAAAGCAGCACCTTTATCAACGGAATGCTGGATGCAATTATTGACATATTAAAAAAAGAAAATAAATTGCTTAAAAATTAACAAATCTGCTTAAGAAGCTGAATTCGGAGCAATATTTTTCCTAAATTTGTAAATAAAAATTTAATCCCTTATCTATGAACTTTTTAAATATTATTCTTCAGGCTGCCGCATCCCCTACAGGAGGGGGAGGTACCCAAATGCTTATTATGATGCTTCTGATTGTTGTGGTATTTTATTTCTTTATGATACGCCCGCAATCAAAAAGACAAAAAGAAATCCGTAAATTCCGGGAAGGCTTAAAAAACGGAGATAAAGTAATCACAGCCGGAGGTATTCACGGACGCATCAAAGAAGTAAAAGATGACTCGGTAGTGCTGGAAATTGCAGACAATGTACGTATCCGGGTGGATAAAGCATCTGTTTATGCCACTCCTGCAGATACACAACAGAATACAACCCGTTAAATTTCGGATCAGATAAGATTCACCTGGCTAACTTTTTAGCCGGGTTTTTGTTTTTATACTAATTTCCTTTACTTGTCAGCATGTTTGATAAACAAAAAATAACAACCTTTACGGAGAACTTGAGGAAGGAAGTCAAAAGAATTTTCCACAGCGATGAATTCCGCAAGCTATCTATCTTTTTATTTTTTTTATTGCTGGCGTTTTTCTTCTGGTTATTAAACTCTTTCCGTGAAGATTATACTTCTACCTACAGGGTGCCGGTAACCTTTGTAAATCTTCCCCCCGAAGCGATTGTGACAACGGATTTGCCGGAGAAACTGCAAGTAACGGTTGTTGCAAAAGGAGTCGACATTATCCGCTATAATTACCGGCATGGATTTTCGCCTGTTGAAATTGACATTTCTCAGCTTAATAAGACCAGAGATTCCTATACGATTACTTCCGAACAATTGAGAGAGGAAATAAGTAAGCAACTATATAAAGAAACTCAGGTACTTAGTATTTATCCCAGTTACATAGAAGTGGCTTATGACAAAAAAGAAAGCAAACGGGTTCCGGTTGTTATGAACGGAAAAGTATTACCTGCTTCCCAATGGACCAGAAGCGGAGATATCATCCTATCACCACGTACGGTTACTCTATATGGTACAAAAGAAGGACTGGATACGATAAAATCTATCTCTACCGAATATTTTGAGGTAAGAGACTTACGCGATACATTAATAAAGAAAGTAGATATTCAGAAAATCACCGGAATCAAAGCAGTGCCTGCACAGGTAACAGTAACGGTTCCGATCGAAGAATTTACGGAAAAGACGATCGAAGTTCCCGTGCACGCACTTAATGTGCCGGAAAATCTTTCCGTAAGGACTTTCCCTTCAAAAGTCCATGTTTCTTTCTTTGTAGTTCTCAGCAGATTCAATGATGTAAAACCCGAGGATTTTGAAGTCTCAGTGGATTATGTCACTTTTGAACAAAACAATGGAAATGGGAAACATGCTATTTACCTTTCCAAGTTTCCGGATTTTGTCCAGAATGTCCGGATCAATCCTGCGGAAGCAGACATCCTGGTAGAAGAAAAAATAGAAGATACGGAATGATAAAGATCGGCATTACCGGAGGAATAGGAAGCGGAAAAACAGTGGTATCCCGCTTACTGGAAGTAATGAACATTCCTGTCTATTACGCAGATACCGAAGCTAAAAGACTTACAGAAAGTTCTCCCCTTATAAAAGAAAAATTAACGGCTTTATTCGGAAAGGAAATCTACAAGAACGGTTTTCTAAATAAAGCCTTGTTAGCATCCCTTATTTTTAATGATAAAGAGGCTCTTTCACAAACAAATACCATTATTCATCCGGAAGTAGCAACGGATTTTGAAAGATGGGCTACTGAACAAAATTCTCCCGTGGTAGCTATAGAAGCCGCCATTCTTTTTGAATCAGGGTTTGATAAAAAAACAGATCTGGTAATTACTGTCAGCGCTCCCCTCCCCTTACGCTTATTCCGAATCATGCAAAGGGATGGGCTTTCTGAAGCCCGGATACTGGAAAGAATGGGTAATCAGCTACCGGAAGAAGAAAAAATCAGAAAGGCTGATTTTGTGATTCTTAATGATGAGAAACAATCCGTTATTCAACAAACTCTTCTGTTTCTTAATAAAATAAGTTAATATCTATAAAAATATCATCCTAAAAGTCCCTGTATTTTTTAATAAAATCACGCATGCTAAGCCCGCTCAGCTTTCTTACGGATAACTTCACCAGGTAAATGCGAATAATTTAAATGGGCTCTTTCTAATTTATGCTTTGTGCAAAGAATGACCGAATTATTGAGAGACCCTTATATATCTTTGTGAATATGGGATTCCGCAACTTTAGAGGAAATCTTTTTTTCGTTTGTAAACATTTATTTTAATTACTTATCCCGAACCTTTATCAGGGTATCTGAATGAAAGAGAGTAAAACTGGATACCATACACAAAGACAATCAAGAACAAATATCTTTTACTCTTTGTTATAACCTTACCTAAGTACCCTTTCTAATAGAAAAGAAGGTATTCAAGCTAATTACTTTTTAACAAATTTCACTATGTATGAAAAGCTTTAATCTTTTCAGTAATCCATTTACTGAAAATAAACCTGTTTTTAAAATAAGAGTTAGACCGATACTTATAGTTATCTGTTTTTTGTCCCTGTTTAATATGACAAAACTGGAAGCCATTGTCCGTTATGTCGTTCCAGGGGGGAATGGATTAAAGAATGGTTTTTCCTGGGATAATGCTTCTGATAATATACAATCAATGATTAACATTTCTGTAGTAGGAGATTCGGTATGGGTTGCTTCCGGAACATACACTCCTACCCATACAGCCAATGGCTGGAGTGAAAATAATCCTACCAGAATAAATACAGATCCTAAAGACCAGAACAATTCCTTTGTCCTTAAAACCGGAGTGAAAGTATTCGGGGGATTTGTAGGAGGAGAGACAGAATTCAGGGAACGTAATTGGATACATAACAGAACTATTCTTAGTGGAGATTTTGATGGCAATGATTACGGGAATGATTCTTCCCACAGTAATTCCCGTGAAAATGCTTATCATGTTGTTATTACAGCGAATAGTGGAGCAGGTACTGTGCTGGATGGCTTTACTATTTGGGGAGGAAATTATTATGGACATACCACAGGACATTTTGTTATCGTAAATGGCATAGAAATTAACAACTTATTTGGAGGTGGCATTTACGCACACACATCGCAAGTAAGCCTAAGAAACCTAGAAATAAGGAGGAATGCTGCTCCCCAAGTCAGAGGCGGGCTCTACTGTAATAACTCTCCCGAACTAAGAGGATATAATTTATATTTTTTTAAAAATTTTGCCAGTCAGGGAGGTGGTCTATATGTAAAAGGAAGCCCTAAATTCAAAAATATTATTGTCTCTGAAAATGAAGCAGGGATCGGAGCAGGCATCTCCAACTCAGGAAGTGATCCTGTTACAGAACCTCATTATATAAACGCGCTTATTCATAGTAATCTCGGCTCTTATAATAATGGCTTTGGAGCTGGAATGCAGAATGAACGCGCTTCTCCGGTCATTACCAATTCTACTATTATCGGAAACTATGGGGGAATAGGCTCTGCCGGAATATATAATTATCAGTACTCATATCCTGTTATTAATAATTCTATTATCTGGAATAACAGAACCGCAGACTGGTATGGAAATGTGGAAGTTAACAATGTAGGGTATGGATGGGATAGTGGCGCCACTTACAACTACTCCCTGCTCCAGGGAGAAAATTTAACGGAAACCGGAGGATTAGATGCCACTTCTTCTACTTTTGATCCGATGTTTATTTTTCCTCCTGCCTATGCACATAATGGCGGCATTGGTTCTTTTACTCTGGAATTGGCAAGCCCGTGTGTCAACGCCGGTAGTAATGAATTGTATATTGAAGCCTGTGGAGATGAATTTCTGGGCTGGGAAAAGGAGTATACACTTACTCCCCCTCCGTATACACCATGGTATGATAGCTTTTATGATTTCTTCGGAGCCTGGTACCCAAGGGATATGTATTCCGGAAAAGAAGCGCTTCGTCTGGGGGGAGAAAGGATAAATATCGGTGCTTTTGAAGCGACCTTTATTCCTCCGGATATTTACGCGGAAAGCTGGGTATATGAGGATGCTCCGGAAATACCTTATATGGATGGGGAAATAGATAATAAAAATATTAAATATTATTATTCCGGAGACCCAGATATGTGGCCGTTTATCGATCCGGTAGTGCCATCGGCTATCGGCACATATTATGTACAGGGACTTATTTCTGGTCTGGAAGGATATGAGCCTGTCAGAACTTCCCCTGTTGAATTTTCAATTTACATACCGGAATTTGAATCTTATGTAATGATTGATGACTGGACATACGGAAATAAAGCAGTCACTCCGGAAGTTACTTCTAATCCGGGAGAAGGAGAGGTAACATATTATTACGGCACTTCTATTTCGAGAACATTTTTTTCTACCACTCCTCCTACAGACGCCGGTACATATTATGTAAAAGCAAAAATTGAGAAAACTCCGGAATATAATGAATTAGTTACTCCGGCTGAAGAATTTACAATATATAAAGCGCCTCAATCAATTGCTTTTTATCCGCCATCATTTTTGAATATACAAGACAATCCGTATATATTAGAGGCAACAGCCTCTTCTGGTTTACCGGTGGAATTCCAGGTAAATGATACAGGATTGGCAGAAATTATTTATAACGAATTGTTTTTGAAGCAACCGGGACTTCTTTTAATTACAGCCTATGTAGAACCGGATCATAACTATGAAGACGCAGAAAAAGTATCTGCAGAAATAAAGATTATAAGTTCGGAATCTGGTATCATTATAACGGAAGAATCCGAAAAAGTTCAGGAAGGTCTATTCGTAGCACCAAATCCAGTTGCATGCGGAGCGCTTATTTGTATTGATTTATGCGATATTTCTTCTCTGCTGGCACAGCATGAACCCATAGAGGTATATAACACCATAGGACAACTCCTTGAGCAATGGAAGTTACCAGTTGAAATACAACCACTGGAAGTCCGTGTTGATATGCCTCCAGGACATTATATACTGAAATGGAAAAAACACCTGGCTAAATTAGTTGTGAAATAAAAATGAGAAAGAAACCATATTCTACCTGATTCTTTAGAGGGTTTTGAACATATCGTATTTCGATTTTGTCATAATTATCATTCAAAATATTAAACATCCTTCTCATCTGGAACACTCCTGTTGATATATGAGCCCGTATAATCAGATATTTCCATATTTGTGATGCGTTTTCTTCGTATATTATTAAAACATCAGATTGTAAGTATTTATACATCAGTATATCCAGAATAAAACATCTGCTGCTTACAAAACATAAAAGTAATGAGAAAAGGAGAAAACCTCTATTATCCGAAGTAAATAGTTTTTCAGCAAACCTTCTTGCTATTTCCTTAATTTTTTCCTAAAAAAGAGGCAAAACCTTCACGCAGACTATACCTCTTTCTTTATTTTATCATAGTTGTATTTCCTACCGGTTTCCCGGAATATCATCACTCTTCAGGTAATTTTCTGTTATCATTCTTTCCGTCATTTTTATTATTCATTTTATTCCTGTAACGGTCACGGAAAGTTTGCAGAAACCATAAAATAACAATTGCCACTAACGTAACACCGATTACAAGAAAATATTCCGTAAAATCGCCTTTCTGTGCATAACGCGGGTAAGCCAGATAAGCTATGACTGCCAGATAAATTAATAATCCGGCAACCATCACATTTTTCTTTTTCAATTTTTGTGGAGGCATCTTATCATCCTTTAAAGGTTGCTATTTTATTTCTTATGTACCGGATAAAATCCGCTGATACTCTTTCGGGTTATTCAGAATCTCACGGGCCTTCTGCAACGATTCATTCTGGGTATTTATAATTTGGTAATATTCATTCATTTCAAACAAATCCCTTGCAACCAGTGCTTTTATCTGTAGCTGAATCAGTGGTTTGGACTTATCGTATTGCTCTTGATTAAAGGTAATCTTTTCTTCTTCAGCCATATCCAGTAATTGCTGCATCATGGTATCCGTCACAACGAAGTTCTGCTCAAACGCCGTGAAGTCAGGATAAAGTTTCCTGAATTCTTCGCGGTTATTTTCATAGAAAGAAATAGAAAAGCGGTTAAGTATACCCTTAGCTACAATATCGCGGTGATAATCGGTATAGCGGGTGGTATCCAACGGGATAAAGATATCCGGCATGATTCCTCCTCCACCGTATACAATCCGATGGTTAAGTAATGTACGGTATTTCAGAGAATCCGGAAATTGAATACTATCCGCATGGATAAGCTCTCCATGGTTATAGCGCTCCATTAATTCCCTGTGATATGCTTCTCCTCCTTCTTCATAAGGCTTCTGAATACTACGTCCGGCAGGAGTATAATAACGCGCAATGGTAAGTCTTAACATAGAACCGTCAGAAAACGGAATCGGGCGTTGTACAAGTCCTTTACCAAAGGTTCTTCTTCCTACGACTACTGCGCGGTCCCAATCTTGTAATGCACCGGTAACAATTTCACTGGCAGAAGCCGATCCTTCATCGACCAGCACCGCCAGCCGGCCATTCTGGAAACTCCCTTTTGCTGTGGCATTCGAAGTTTGCTTCGGTTGATGAGCACCTTCTGTGTAAACGATCAATTCTTTATTTTTCAGGAATTCATCCGCAATATCTATGGCTGCCGTAAGATATCCTCCCCCATTTCCCTGGAGGTCAAGAATAAGATTCTTCATTCCTTTCTGTTGCAATTCTTTCAAGGCTTTGCCAAATTCTTCATGGGTAGAAGAAGCAAAGCGGTTAAGTTTAATATATCCGGTTTCTTTGTCAACCATATAAGAAGCATCGAGGCTGTAGATAGGAATTTTATCCCGGACAATTTTAAAAGTAATGGGCTCTCCCACTCCACGCCGTATTACATCTACGGAAACAGTAGTCCCTTTCCGTCCTCTAAGGCGCTTCATAATGTCGGTATTGGTCATATTAACACCGGCAATAACGGTATCATTTACGGAGACAATACGGTCTCCTGCCATAATTCCGACTTTTTCCGATGGTCCTCCGGCAATTGTCTGCACTACGAATAAAGTATCTTTAAGCATATTAAACTGAATGCCGATTCCATCGAAATTTCCCTGCAGCGGTTCATTTAATTCCTTGGCTTCTTTTGCTGTAAGGTAATCGGAATGTGGGTCAAGATTCTCCAAAAGAGCCACGATGGCATCTTCCACAAGCTTATCCTGATTAAGTGTATCGACATACAAATTTTCAATGGCATACACTGCATAACTTAACTTGGAGATAGCATTATTTGTTTTTTGTGCTATCAAGCCGGTATTTCCTATTCCTGCTATCAGTGCAAGAATCATTATCAAATATTTGTTTTTCATCATAAGAATATTTCTTTTATCAGGCAAAAGAAAGGAAAAGCTGGTTTATTTTACTTCTACCTTCTTAGTTGCTTCCCGGGTTTTATTTCTTTCTTCTGTTTGTTTTACTAATTCTTCTGCCAGGTGATTAAATGCCATTCCGGTTATCGATTCTTCATCCAGTGCCACCGGACGTCCTTTGTCCCCGGCGTCACAAATGCTCTGGACAATTGGAATCTGTCCTAACAAGGGTATTTTCATCGCATCCGCTAACTTCTTTACTCCCTCTTTCCCAAAAATATAGTATTTATTTTCAGGTAATTCGGCCGGAGTAAACCAGCCCATATTTTCGATCAGTCCTAATACGGGGACATCTATTTTCTCACTCCGGAACATATCAATGCCTTTTATCGCATCGGCCAGTGCCACCTCCTGCGGCGTACTTACTACCACAGCTCCAGTAACAGCAAGCGTCTGTACCAGGGTAAGATGAATGTCGCTGGTCCCGGGAGGCAAATCTATCAGGAAATAATCCAGTTCTCCCCAGTCGGCATCACCGATAAGTTGCTTCAGCGCATTACTGGCCATTCCTCCACGCCATATCACAGCATTTTCCTTGTTTACAAAAAAACCGATCGATAACACCTTTACTCCATATTTCTCTTCCGGAACAATCAGGTCCCTTCCTCCTACATTCCTCAATATCGGACGGGCATCTTCCAGATCAAACATTTTAGGAGCAGAGGGTCCGAATATATCCGCATCCAGCAATCCTACCCGATAACCGGCTTTTGCCAGACTAACCGCCAGATTTGCAGATACGGTAGATTTTCCGACCCCTCCTTTTCCGGATGCGATGGCAATAATATTTTTTACCTGCGGAAGCAATTTGGGAGGTTCCGGACGAACCATTTCTTTTGTTTTTACTTTTATATTTCCTTTAATATCTACATCCTCTCCCACATACGTAAGAATTGCCGTTTCCGCAGCTTTTACAATAGACTTGATAAACGGGTCGGTAGGCTTGTCAAAGAGTAAGGAAAAGCTTACTTTATTCCCATCAATACGGATATCATCTTCTACCATATTGGCTTCCACCAGATTCTTTCTGGTATCCGGATGCCTGACATTCTTCAATGCGTCTATTATTAACTGAGGATATAAATTCATTTCACTCTGTTTTCAATTTATTATTAATGTACGTCTTTATTCCTTTTTTTATTATTCTCATAAAAGAAAAACCCTTTTCCGGCGAAAATACGGTTCGTTAATTATGAAATGTTATCCGATCAAAAGGAATTATTCCATATAAATAAAAACCACCGGCATGTTTTTTCTGCGGTAGTTTTATAAAGAAATCAATTTGCGAAAAGTTCATTCAGTTCGCCCCGGTTAAAACTCCGGTAAGTATCCACAGGAATTTCAATATCAGGTTCTTTCAGCTCGCTTGTCTTAGAACAAACAAATTTCAGGTACTTAATGTTTAAGCCTCGCTCAATCCATTGTTTTTCGTAAAAAGTGCGAATGGATAATATTTCATTTGCCACCTCCGAATGATAAAGGTTATCAGTATCCGCCAACACGGGTAAATCATTAATTTTAACCAGTTCGGAAGTATAGGTATATAAAAAACGGCTGTCGGTTTTCAGATGGATAATACCATCCGGCACCATCACCTGCCGGTATAACGACAAGAAACGGGAGGAAGTCATTCTTTTATTTGCTTTCCTCATTTGTGGGTCCGGAAAAGTAATCCATATCTCAGCGACTTCCTGAGCTGCAAAGAAATAAGAAAGTAATTCGACATGCGTACGGAGAAAAGCTACGTTGGGAAGATTCTCATCGATTGCCTCCTTTGCTCCGGTCCACATTCTTGCTCCCTTAATATCAATTCCGATAAAATTCTTTTCCGGAAATAATTTGGCCAACCCGACAGTATATTCTCCTTTTCCACATCCTAACTCCAACACAATCGGATGATCGTTTTTAAAATATTTTTCCTGCCATTGTCCTTTCAGTTCAAATCCTTTTTCTTTCAACACAGAAAACGGATATTGGAATACATTCGGGAAGCTTTCCAGATCCCGGAATTTCTGCAATTTATTTTTTCCCACTTTTCAATAACTCCTCAAATGTAACTTTTATTTACGGACAATTTGTGAAACCGGTTCCCCGCTGGCTACAAACCTCAAACCAGGACCAATTGGAGTGGTTCAAAAGTGTTTCCGGAATTTCTCCTGACAATTGATTATTTGTGAGATTGAGTAATCTCAGCGCTGCAATCCGTCCTAACTCTGCCGGTATCGAACCGGAAAGATCATTATTATAAATATAAAGAGCTGTCAGATTAGTAAGATTTCCTATGTCCGATGGAATTTCACCGGTCAAGTTATTATCCTGTAACAGCAATGTCTCCAAAGCAGACATATTTCCTATTGAAGAAGAGATCGAACCGGACAGTTCGTTATCGTTCAGCATCAATTCTTTCAGGTTTTTCAGATTTCCTACGG
The DNA here is from genome assembly GCA_021201815.1 of Candidatus Azobacteroides sp. GTDB lineage: Bacteria > Bacteroidota > Bacteroidia > Bacteroidales > WRGA01 > WRGA01. The sequence continues at coordinate 22,412 of JAJQEC010000112.1, forward strand.
AAGAAGGAATGGAACCTGTAAACTTATTATCCTGCAGGTCCGCAGTTACTAAAGAAGTAACTTCTCCTATCTCTGAAGGAATGGAACCACTTAGATTATTAGAGAAAAGTTTAAGATCCTGCAATGCTTTCATACTCTTTACTTCTACAGGTATGGAACCGGATAAATTGTTATTGTTAAAATGAACGGTTCGTACCGCTTCCAGTTTTCCGATAGAAGAAGGAATAGATACCGAAAGATTCGGATTATCCGTAATAATTACCTCTTCTAAAGCCGTGAGGTTGGAGAAATCGATGAGACTGGTATAGTTATTGTAAGAAAGATTCAGCTTTTTCAAAGATGAAAGGGCAGCAATAACAGACGGCATAGCACCTTCGTACTGGTTTTTACTTAAATTAAGGATTTCAAGATTTTCCAGTTCGGATAAACCGGAAGGCAGCTGACCTGTCAGTTCATTTCCTTCCAGGATAAGGTATTTCAATTCTGATAATTGAAGTATTTCTTCCGGAATGCTACCTCTCAGATTATTATTATTAAGACTTAAACCGGTGATCCGGTTGTCAGTCAGTTCCACTCCATACCAGGATGTAAGGGGTTCGGACAATAACCATTTTCTCACCCACTCCTCCCCGAACAATGCTTCATAGAAGGCCACCAGAGCAAGACTATCCTTTCCGTGTTCTAAGTCACTGGTAGATTCTGCCTGCGTAATGACTAATTCTGCGGTTACATCGCCGTTCACCTGTTTAAAAATAACTTTTCCTTCCCGTTCCTCGTAAGCATTTGCAGAGATCGTAAAAGTACAATAATTATCTCCGGAAGAGATCTTTGGCAAAGTAATCCAGGCATTTTCCGTAGAAAGGGTAAAATCTCCGACATTAGAGGCTACGGCAACACTCACGGAAGTTTTTGTCCTACTTACCGAAGCAGAGTACTGCGACAAATAAATCATCGGGGTGGTACCTGTCTGCATGACCTGTATCGTATCCCTGCGCCCATCCGCATTGCTGACCGGAATATATCCGGTACGCCCCTGACTGGAAGTATTCGGTGCTACATATACGGTCATATCTCCACTTCCACCTGCCAGAGACGGATCACAGGTAATCCAGTCAAAACTTTGTACGGTTTTCCATTTGGAACTGGAGGAAATAGTAAGTGTCGTATCGGAAGCTGCCTGAGTAAATGTCAGCCTTTTTTTATTTATATATAAGGTATAAACAGTATCGTCATCGTCACTGCAACTTGTGAAAAACATACTGCAGAACAGTCCACAACTTACAATGAAAAATCCGATCTTACTTATTAATTTCATACAAACGTTCTTTATTTAATATTATACATTCATGAAACCCCGCATCCGGCTCTTTTTAGAAAAACAATCCGTGACTCCGTGCGATTATTTATGTTTATTTAAACTTCAGGTAACTTTTTACAAAAAATACATTTTTTAAATGAATGCAAATGTAGTAAATTAACCTTAACTCTAAATCAGCCAGCTTATTTTTTATAAATTAAAAAAACTCTTTACGGTTTTTTATCAATCCATGGAGTATTGGAAAATAAGAGGGGAATTTTCCGGGAAAGAAAAAAAGAGGAACAGTGGCGTGTTTAATTGCCGTTATTCAATTGCCGTGTGCTGAGACAGCATGGCTAGTGATATGGTGCCACTACGTGGGTATGATGGATGGCGGGATATTATTCTTTATACATGGTTTAAGCCCCATGGCTATGAGGTTGCAACTGCGTGCAGCCGGGAGGGAAACAGTCACAAGAAACGGATGGGATAAAAGGAAGACAGTCTTAAATTAGTCTCGCCGAAGGTTGTTTGAAGATATTGGGATAGTACCCAACGGGATGTTTATTCTATGGAAAGAGAAAGTTTTTTATTTTGATTTCTGTCTTTCCCTTCCACTTTTTATTTTTTACCTTTTCCCTTTTACTTTAAAATATTACCTTTGCCTCCTTAAAATACAAACAGTTAATTCGATAAAATATTATGGGTAAAAAGAAAGCTATGCTCGTCATCCTGGATGGGTGGGGAATCGGAAGCGGAAAACAGAATGATGTAATTTCAATGACTTCTACTCCTTATTGGGATTACCTTACAAAAACGTATCCGATGTCTCAGTTGCAGGCATCCGGAGAAAATGTGGGGTTACCGGACGGACAAATGGGAAACTCCGAAGTGGGACATTTGAATATTGGCGCCGGACGGGTTGTTTATCAGGACCTTGTAAAAATCAATATTGCCTGCCGGGATAATTCCATTCTGGAAAATGAAGAGGTAGAAAAAGCATTTACATACGCAAAGGAAAATAACAAACAGGTACATTTCATGGGGTTGGTTTCCGATGGAGGTGTACATAGTTCTCTGGAACATCTTTTCAAGCTATGTGATATTTCAAAGAAGTACGGGATAGAGAATACATTCGTGCATTGTTTTATGGATGGACGTGATACAGACCCGAAAAGCGGAAAAGGCTTTATCGAACAACTGGAAAACCACATGAAAATCTCCACCGGACAGATTGCTTCCATTATAGGCCGTTATTATGCCATGGACCGTGACAAACGTTGGGAACGGGTAAAAGAAGCCTATGACCTGCTGGTGGAAGGAAAAGGAAGAGCTGCTTCGGATATGGTACAGGCTGTACAGGAATCATACGATGAAGGGGTAACCGATGAATTTATCAAACCGATCGTGCATGTTGACGCAGAGGGAAAACCACTCGCCACTATTCAGGAAGGTGATATGGTAATTTTCTTCAATTACCGGAATGACCGTGCGAAAGAATTAACCGTGGTACTGACACAAACCGATATGCCTGACACCGGCATGAAAACAATTCCGCTGTATTATTGTACGATGACCCCGTATGATGCTACTTTCCAGGGACTGAAGATTCTTTTTGACAAGGATAATGTAATGGACACACTGGGAGAAGTGGTTGCTAAAGCCGGTCTTTCCCAATTGCGTATTGCTGAAACCGAAAAGTATGCGCATGTAACATTCTTTTTTTCGGGAGGACGCGAAAAGGAATTTGAGAATGAGAAACGGATTCTTATTCCTTCTCCTAAAGTGGCAACGTATGACCTGAAACCGGAAATGAGTGCTTTTGAGGTGAAGGATGCTTTAGTTGCGGAAATCAATAAGCAGGAAATTGATTTTATCTGTGTCAATTTTGCAAATGGAGATATGGTAGGACATACAGGTGTGTATGAAGCAATTGAAAAAGCTGTAAAAGCAGTAGATCAATCACTGAGTGAGGTTATTGAGGCTGCTAAGGCAAACGGCTATGAGACAATTATCATTGCTGACCATGGAAATGCGGATAATGCAGTGAATCCTGATGGTTCTCCGAATACGGCCCATTCTTTAAATCCGGTTCCTTTTGTGTATGTATCCGAAAATAAAGATGCAAAAGTAGAAAACGGAATCCTGGCTGATGTAGCTCCTTCTATCTGCCATATTTTAGGAATTACCCAACCGAAAGAAATGACCGGTAAAAATTTAATAAATTAATAAGTAAGGAAGTAAGAGATAGGAAAGTCTTATCTCTTACTTCCGACTACTTTTTACCTTTTTATTTTAATTGTGCTACAAATAGACGATACCCTTATTAGCTTAGATATTCTGGATGAAAGTTTTTTATGCGACTTACAGTCGTGTAAAGGAGAATGTTGTGTGGAAGGAGATGCCGGCGCTCCATTGGAAAAGGAAGAATTTGACCTGTTGAAAGAAATACTGCCTCACGTGTGGGAAGACCTTTCTTTTGAAGCTCAGGAGATTATTCAGGACCAGGGAGTAGGATATATTGATGAAGACGGAGATATTGTCACTTCCATTGTAAGAGGAAAGGACTGCGTGTTTACTTATTATGATGAAAACGGGGTATGTAAATGTGCTATCGAGAAAGCTTACAGGGAAGGAAAGATCGGTTTTTACAAGCCTGTTTCGTGCTATTTATATCCGATCCGTGTCCAGAAATACAAAGATTTCCAGGCAGTGAATTATCATAGGTGGGAAGTTTGTAAAGCTGCCCGTCAGTTGGGAAAAACAAAAAATGTAAAAATCTACCAGTTCCTGAAAGAACCCCTTATCCGTAAATTCGGAAAAGAATGGTATGAGCAACTGGAAATAGCCGCCGGAGAACTGGCAAAAGAATAGCTTTTATTTTGATTTTTAATCTGCATGGGAACAATCTGTTTTTCAGATGCCTGCTACGAACTCTTTTCTTAAATAACCTTTTTTTCAGATAAAAAATCCATTTATTATTTGGATAATAAAAAAAAACACCTACTTTTGCACCCGCTAAGCCCTTAAGGCATGCAAGGATTCAGTAGCTCAGCAGGTAGAGCACATCCCTTTTAAGGATGGGGTCCTGGGTTCGAGCCCCAGCTGAATCACTCCGAGGAATAAAAAAGCAGAGTAAAACCCTGATGTTTAATAAATATCAGGGATTTTTATTTTTAATCTTACGGCAAGCAACTATAGCATAGCCCCTCTTTTTAGAAGTTAAATCGTGGGAGGCTGTAACTCCCTGAAAAAGTCCCACGATTAAGGTTTTATTACGTTAAATATCATCCCTTTGCATAACATGATTTTAATGGAGGAAAAGTAGTATAAGATGGGAGATATCCTTTTAAGTGAACTAACCCCGAACTTTATTCATGATTTTGATATTTTCCTAAAGGTAAAAAAGAAGTGGGTACGGAATACAGCCGTTAACCATCTGGAAAATATCAGAAAGGTCATTCGTATTGTATTGCGGAATGATTGGATAAAGAAAAGACTGTTTGCCGGAATTAAGTTTAAACATACATCAACCACAAGCCGGAGTTTTTGACAATGGAAGAAATACAACTTATTCTTTATTGAAAACACACACTCCCCCGGATTACAAGAAAGTTGTTATAATGACATATATATCCCTGACGAACAACGTGTATGGTCTAACCGGATTGCTCTTATAGACTAAAAGGACAACGTACAATCCAAAATCAGCTCCGGAAGTCAGGCATCATCCGATTTACCCGCAACTTTCCGTAAATATCGGAAACAAATTCAATGTATGCTCCAACATCCGGCTGATAGAGAATACAGATCCGGATCTTGCCTACAATATCGACAGCAAAGCAAAGCCGGATCAGACAGAAAAAACAAACTGTATCAAGGGCTACCAGGTTTAAAGGATTGGATTATGGCCTGATGGGTGGTGCCGGAGTTGATACCTATAATCACAAGCAAACTACCAGTCATCACATAAATTTTTCCAGCCAGAGATGCTTGCTGATATTTGCTGACATAATAATAAAAAACAAATGAAAATCTCAGCAATTATTTTAACCCTGTGCGTATTCACTTTAACCATTGAAACTCAGGGACAGGTTTATTTGAAGTCGGAATATGCATCATTTTCTTCTTTCAAAGATGAAAACAACCAAAAAACAGGAGGTTCAGGAGATATGTTTAAAGTAAGCGGAGGATGTACCCTGCCCTTATCTTTTAAAGAAGAAGAAAACAACCGTATAAAGATGTGGGAGGTATCGCTGGATGCAACTTATGCTAAGTATAATAATAAAAACATTCCTACCTTTATGCACCCGGATAATATTATCAACACAACCTTAAGCATTAGTCATTTACGTCCCATTGGCCGAAAATGGTCTATGCTTGGGGTACTGGGAGGCGGTATCTATTCCGATCCTTCACAAATAAAAGCCAAAAGCATACTCGGTAGCGGAGGGATAGTTTTCATATGCCATATATCGGATAACCTGGATGTAGGTATCGGAATTGGAGTGAGTAATAGCTACGGTATTCCATTGGGCTTACCGATGGGATATCTTAACTGGCATATTGACGGTAAATACGAAGTAAAAGTAAACATGCTGGAGGCCGCCGAATTATCAGCAGCAGTCGTTTTCAATGACTGGTTCAAGATAAGACTGATTGGACTTGAAGTCGATGGGATGTCAGCAGTAATGGATGTAGAGGGTAAATCAAAGATATTCGGTTCGGTATCTATTAAATCGGGTTTGCAGGCTGATTTCAAAATGGGTAAGACCTCTTCCATACAGTTAATCGGGGGTGGGCTATGGAACAGAACTGCCTGTGTAATTAACAGAAACATTAAAGACTATTTCAAATGGTTCGGAAGAGAGTTTGATCCCGGCTTCCAACCCGTTATGTATTTTCAGGTAGGTTATAAATTAGGATTTTAGATATAATCCATACACGTAGCATTATAATAAGACACCCCACAATCATGCATATCCATCCGCTGGTCCGGCTTTCCCCTATTAATGGAATTGCCGTATGCGCAGCGAACCCTCAAGACAACGATAAAATCCTGCCGATCCCATGAATACCGCCGCACTTAATATGATGAACAAATATTACGGTCACACAGAAATTAGCCTCTTCGATATATACGTACATCCGGACATAGCTGTAATGATATTCTACAAACAGGTAAACTAAGAAAAAAAATAAGGAGTTTACTTTAAAAGTAAATTCCTTATTTTTTACTTGCTGATCAGATTCTTATAAACCACCTGGTTCAAAAGATCCTCTTTCCGGTGGCGGGAGAGCGGCAGTTCAATACCATTTACAAATACCCGTCCGCTCATAATAGAATCAATCTGGGCCACATTAATCAGAAACGATTTATGAATCCTGAAAAACTGTTCCTTTGGTAGCATCTCTTCCAACGAAGATAAGGTTTGATGAATCACTTTTTTATCTTCCCGGAAATGCAGTTTCACATAATTCTGCATGCTTTCGATATATAAAATATCCGGCCAGTATATCTTCTCAAAAGAATCTCCCTGACGGATATACATATACTCTTGTTGCCCGTTACCACTGCTCTCCACAGGATTGCGCAGCTTGAATAACTGTAATGCATTAACGGCTGCCTGATAAAAGCGTTTAAATGCAATCGGCTTCATCAGGTAATCCACCACTTGTAAACGATAACCCTCCAGCGCATACTCGGAATAAGCAGTAGTAAAAATAGTCAGCGGAGGATTATCAAGGGATTCCAGAAAATCCATGCCGGAAAGATAAGGCATATTAATATCAAGGAAAATCAAGTCCGTTATTCCCTTATTCACATACTCCATCGCCTCCAAAGCCGATGAACAATCCCCCACCAGCTCCAGAAATTCAACTTTTGCAATAAAATCCACCATTCCTTCTCTGGTTACCGGTTCATCATCTACTACAAGACACCGCAGCACGATTTTATTTGCTTCTTTTCCTATATTTTCTTCCATAATCATCAGGATAATTTAATTTCCAGGTTGACTCTGTAAACCGTATCCGTCGTATGAATATTCAGTTGATGTTGGTCGGGATACACAATAGCCAATCGTTTGCCCGTATTGACCAATCCCAATCCTCCTCCCTGTTTACGGGGCGATTCGATCGTCTTTGAATTTTCCACCATCATGGTAAACACTTGTCCTTTCTGCCTGATAACTATGTTTATATACCCTTTTTCCGAAGGCATCCTCGATACATGCTTAAAAGCATTTTCAATGAATGCGATAAGTACGAAAGGAGTAATCAGTTTTTTTCCGTTTTCCACTTCCCATTGGCAATCCACATTCAATTCATTGCCCCACCTCAATTTCTCTACCTCGATCACATCCTGAATATACTTTACCTCCTTTTCCAGCAGCACCATATCATTATTGCACTCATATAATTGATAACGCAATATATCTGAAAAACGGATCAGTAACTCTGAGGCCAAATCAATATTCTTCTGCATCAATATATGAATATGATTCAGTACATTAAACATCATGTGCGGATTGACCTGATTGCGCAGGAACACTAATTGTTCTTCCAAATGCGCCTTTTCCTGCAAAGCATGTTGCTGGAAAAACTCCAAGCCGCAGAATCCCGACAGCAACATAAGCGAAGATGGAATCATACCAAGAAACTCCCTGAACAGCGTGCTATACGTTTCGGAAATAAGAGCAGAATAAGGAAATATTCCGTTAATCTCCAACCAGAGAAAGCCCTTCACAATCAGAATAAGCATCAGGGCCAAACATAAAGTGACCAAAATAAAACCAGTGATAAAGCGAACGGCTTTACGCTTAAGCAATGTCCTTTTTAAAAGCACCTTAGAAGTATAAGTAGTTGCCAGAAAAGCAACAGTTATAAAACAAAGTGTAAACAGGAACGATTCCAATACGGTAGCCTTTGCCGAAAACTGTACCCAAAGGGTAATAAACAGCACTATCCAGAACCCCCCTATAAAAAGATTATAATATTCAAGAAACTTCGTTTTCATTTTTTACGACTTAACCTTCCGGTAAGACAAAGATACAAGATAGATTTCGGATTCCCGTAACCTCTTATCACAAGCAACTTACCAGTTGTCAAATAGTACAGCTACTTTGCCTGCACCTATTTATTTTGCTTCTGAAAATAAAAACAACAAAATAAATGAAGCAGGAGATTATCTTTTTACCTGTTATCCCACCTGTCTATTGCCATACACCTGGACAGCTTTACAAACAATTTCACATTTACTTTTTTTTACTTAGATAGTATTTATGAGCTAAAAAGCTAATAAGTATCTTCTTTTTCAGGAAAAATATCGTAAAGTAAAAATTGAAAGAAAAGTTATTTTTTAACAGAAAATAAAGACTATATTTTTCTTATACTTGATTTAATAAATGGAGAGATAATTAGTAAGAAATTAGTATTTTTGTATAAAACAAATATCATAAAATATGAAACGCCCCGAAATTATAGAGAAATTACGTAACAAAATTGCAGAACTTCCTACTAAGGTTACGATTATTCTCTTTGGCAGTGAAGCACGGGGAGATGCACGTCCGGATAGTGATATTGATTTATTGATTCTTGTTGAGGGAAATAACCTCAATGAAGAGGAAGTGCAAAAAATAATTTATCCTCTTTTTCGTATTGAGGATGAAACACATATTTTAATTAACCCAGTAGTTAAATTAAAAAAGGAATGGGGTAAAATTAAAACCCCATTTTATGAAAATGTAACCAAAGACGGTATTATATTATGCTAACAGAGGAAGAAAGGGACCAGATAGTAAAGGTACGTTTAGAAAATGTAAAGGAAGCTATTGAAACAGCAGAGCTATTAAGACCTCATGGATACTGGCAGGCTACTATAAACCGCATGTACTATGCCTGTTACTATGCCGTAACTGCACTCTTAATAAAAAATCAGATTAATGCTCAAACTCATGCAGGAGTACGGCAAATGTTAGGGTTACATTTTATAACAAGTGGGAAACTCTCTATCGAAATGGGTGACTATTACCGAAATCTTTTCTCAAAAAGAATCCGGGGATTATGATGATTTCATGACATTTAATAAAGAAATTATAGATAAATTATTTGTTGATTTCTATGATTTTATAGATACAATTAAAGATTTAATAAAGGAAGAAAATAAGTAATTGGATTTTTGACTTTATCCGACCTGCTGATTCCCGAATACATAGGTTTATTTCTCCCGAAAGTTTTCTAATATAATTGAGCCTACAAAAGTCTTATACAATATATAACTGTTGATTCCAAGTGGCTTTATCTTTTTTCCAACATCAGTCTCCTGCTTTTTTCCTTAAAGCAAAATCCAAGTTACATTACGGAAAAACGATATAAACACTTGGTTTTTAACAAATCAGGTGTTTTTTGTTTTTAAATAGGGAAAAAAGAAGATAAGAGTAATTTATTTTCTTTATCTTTATGCTTTAAACAGTTAGGTTTTTCTTGTATCTTTCTCAGGAATGTTTTTGCGCTGCCTCCATCCGGCAGATCTTCCCATCGTCAGAACTGACATCAGAATCAACTTTCTTGTTTATTAAGTAGCAACAGGTGATGAAAAGGTGAAACACAACAATCCTCATTTATTTTTATAGCATGGAAACATTTTTTATAAAGAACAAAGAAATTAAACTCCCTATTATTAAAAGTGAGATAAATATGGGAAGAACCTTTTTCAGGAATTGCTTCAATTATTTCCCGTAAATATGAGAATAAGTTTTCCATCTTGTTTTCCATTAAAAATAATCCATATAGGACATGATGAATTTTAACTGGAATTTAAAAGATGAACAACATTCAGCCTGGAAAATAAGTAGGGTAAAAGTAATAACACCTAACCTGAAACTCGGATTTAACATCCCTGAAAAAGAAGTATTTTAATTAATAACAAAAAGATGAATGATAATTTAATAGAAGAAACCGTAAAAAGATATATCCGAGAATACGACCGATACAAGAAACTGGCTGATATTGTTTTTAATATATGCCAGAATATTGTACAGAAAAACCTAACCATCAGGGCAACCGTCCAGCACCGGGCAAAAAGTCCGTCAAGTCTTGCCGAAAAATTAAGGAAAACTACTAAATATAAATCCGTAGATAGTGTTTTTGCCGGGATCAGCGATCTGGCTGGTGTACGCATCATTACGTATCAGGAAGCGGACAGACCGAAGGTGGTAGAAGATATCCGGCGCACTTTCGTGGGTATAGAAAATGAGGAAATAAGAATTGAAGTGAAAGATAAAAACGGCAGTAACGGGAAATATTATAAAGCAACCCATTGTCAGGTCGCATTGCCTTCTGAATATCTTATTGACAACTTTAATTTAAAAAACACGACTTGTGAAATTCAGGTATGCAGTCTTTTATCACATGTATATAATGAAATTGAGCATGATCTGCAATACAAACCCCGGACCGGTAAACTATCGAACGAAGAAAAACTTCTGATTGACCAGTTGGGATTAATTACAAAATCCGGAGATATCACTATCCGAAGGTTATTGGAAGCAACGAACGAAAGATTGAAAAAGCAGAAAGGGGAATTTGTCGACGTCCATGATTTTACTATCAGAATGGGAGAACTGGTAAAAGTGGGGGAATCATTTTCCAAAAATGCAGGTTTATTATATGATGAGTTTGTAAATTTAAAACTGACTTCCCCTGAAACAATCTTCTCCACTCTTCTTAATAAGGATGAAAATCTGTTGGATGTGGCGAATACAGAATTCGAAAGGTTAACCGAATATATAAGAGAGAATAACTTACCTGTTAAAATCGATAAGATTTCTTCAGATTTACTGCTATTGGTTTTATTAAGAAGAATGGTCGATCCTATATTAAAAGAAAATCCGGCGATTGCAGATAACGACCGGACATCACGTTTATTAAAAATAGCGAATGTATATAAAGAAATGATTTCAAAACAATAAAAAAGGTTTGTTGTTTACCCATACCATATATCTGAGCTAAAGAACCCTTTCCTAACCCCATCAAACTACCGGATTTGCAAAGGATCAGGGTTGATTTTATGAATAGATCCGATGGATAATAAATTAGATTCCTCCTACTGAATCTTGTATAATCACCGACTCTATTCCTTTTCTTCCGGAATAAGGCATTTTATCTCCATACCCAAGTCTCAGAAGGATAACCGGATATTCCTCCTTCAGATTTAATGCATTTGCCATTTGTTCTGACAAAGCCTGCACTTCATTTGGCTGATTCAGATAAGAGTGAACAATCCCCATTTCCGTAGTGATTAAGAGAAATCGCTGTAATATCCGGCCTAGCTGAATCCATTCCTTACAAGTATTTTCTTTTACCGTAAACAATGCAAAATGCGAAGAAGACGCGATCTTTTTGTTATCACCTTTTACTTGTGAACGTTCATTTATAGCCAAACCGATAACAGGCTTTGAAATAAGAGCAGGCAGATTGGGTGCTCCGAACACACGATAACTCAATCCGTCCTTTTTTTCCTCACTGTGTTTTTTATTAAAACGCATCCATTCCTTTAGTTCCGTTTTAAATGCTTTATCTTTCATCTGAATCCGGTTACCTGATTCCACATATCTTTTTATCGAATCAAATCTGGCAGTTCCATTTTCATAGAAATGGATATGAATATTCTGACTCATTATTTTATTTCCCAAAGCAGAAATTGTATCCCGGGGAATTCGCTTTCCGTTATATACACTACGGTTTGTTTGTCTGACAGGTATTTGAGCAAATAAATCACAAGGGGTTATAATTGTATCCGAAGGAAAAAGGTCAACGGAAATTACTCCTTTTTCTGTTACTGTAACAACAGACTCATAATTTTTCTCCATGGCTGCCAGGCAAAGGTTCTCCAGAGCACATCCCAAGCTGATAAATAACTCTCTGTTTTCAGTATCTACTACCGGAAGTGATTTTGTATAATCCGGATGAATTTCAATACGATTTCCATCTATTTTGAATAACCAGGGTTGCGTATTATGGCCGGAGGGTGCTTTTACCGCGTGTGTAATCATAAAAAGAAAATCCGGATTCAGGATTTCCGCTATTATCGAACTAAAACACATAATAAATAAATTTAAGATAATTACTACTCTACACATATACTTTTAAAAATTCAATTCCGATTAAAAGAATTCCATATAATATTTCAAGAAGGATTAAAACCGGAAATATTTCTTCCTTTTTAGTAATGGCTCATTTATTCAACTAACCATTCATCAATAATTGCATTGATTCCTTCTTCTAACTGCTTCCACCCCTCTTCCTTATGGATGGGAAAACCATTATAAACTTCCGCGACATCGCCGAACATAGCTAAATAAGTAATGGAACTGCTTATTAAAGTTGCAAGTATCTGAATCTGGGAATAAGGAATCCCGGAAATCCGGCTGACAAAATCAATAAGCCTGACTCCATTCTCTTCTCTTTTCTTCCTTATCTCTTCTACCAAAGAATTATTTACAGACAACTCCCAACGGCAAAGACGAATCAGCAACTTATTTTCCCTGAGTTGCCGGATCTGCTCCCGGAAAAGGTTCTTTATAAATCCGTTTAATTCCTTTTTATCAGGGATTTCAGCCGGAAGATTTACCCAATAATCATATTGCATGATATATCTTGCAATCAATTCTTCCAGAGAACCGAAATAACGATATATAAGCATTTTGGAAACTCCGGCTCTTTGTGCTACCTGATTCACTCCTAAAAACTCGAGGCCATTCTCTTCTATTATTAGACCTACTGTTTCCAGCAGGCGCTTTTCCGTAGATTCTCTATCTTTCTCCAGTTTCATATTCTTTAGTTTCAGACAATGTTACCATTCGGTAACAAAGATATGTTACTTCCCGGTAACATGCAAGACAAAAGTTATTTTTTATTCTTCCTGTTTCTGGCAATGTACCTATCAGCTTCCGTACAGATTAAAATTGCCTGCATGGGTGACAGCAATACATTAGGACAGATAGATACCGGCGGCCAACAGGACCTTTACTCCTGGCCGACTCAATTACAGAAGCTGCTCGGAAATGAATATTATATGGAAAAACTGGGTTTTAACGCGGCAACTCTTTTGAATGAAAGCGATATGCCCTGGAAAAGCAGTTATAATGCTCATTACTACAATACACTGGTAAACCTGAACCCGGATATTATCATTATCATGCTGGGTACAAATGATATCAAACCCCATACCTGGAACCTGAATCAATTTCTGGATGATTATGAAGACTGGATGCTGGAATTCCGCAATTATCCTTCCAATCCGAAATGTATATGGCGATTCCGATAAAAATACTTTCCAACAGCGGAGATTTCAATAACACAATTACACAGATCACACCGGTACTGCAGATTTCATTCCTGAATCCCGGAATATATTTTTTGCAAGTAAACGGGAAAACTGTAAAATTATCAAACAATAATACTATTTTTGTACCTACCTGATGCCGGATTTCCGGAAAAGTGAATGAAAAAAATAATATGAAAAGAAAAACTAAATTAATGGCTAAAGCGCTGATATTTTTCGGGATATGTCTTGTTTTCTGCGCCCTACACCCGGTTAAAGCCGGAATCCATCAACCGGATATTACCCAGAAAAATGATAATACTAAAGTATATGTATCTCAGCGACCGGAAGTACACGACAGATTATTTACTTCAAAAGCAGTAGAAAATAAAATCAATACGGTAAAAGCACTGCTGACGAATCCCAAATTAAGATGGATGTTTGAAAACTGTTTTCCAAATACGCTGGATACTACCGTACGCTATCGTACGACTGATGGCAAAGACGACACGGTTATCTATACAGGCGATATTCATGCCATGTGGCTACGGGACTCAGGAGCACAGGTCTGGCCTTACATCATGCTTGCAAATGAAGACCCGGAATTGAAAAAGATGCTTGCAGGAACTATCCGCAGACAGTTTATATATATCAATATTGATCCGTATGCCAACGCCTTCCTGGATCCGCTTGACCCGGACCCGGACCATCAGTGGATGAGTGACCTGACCGATATGAAACCGGAGTTACATGAACGCAAATGGGAAATCGATTCCCTTTGCTATCCCCTGCGCCTTGCCTATCAATACTGGAAAGTGACTGGTGATGCAAGTATTTTTGATGATATATGGCTGACGGCTATCACAAATATTCTCCGGACTTTCAAAGAACAGCAAAAGAAAGAGGGGCATGGCCCATACACTTTCCAGCGTTCTTCCATCCGGCAAATGGATACTATGTCAAATGACGGACTGGGTAACCCGGTACGTCCGGTCGGTCTGATCGCTTCTGCTTTCCGTCCTTCGGACGACGCAACAATTTTCCAGTTTCTTATTCCGTCTAACTTTTTTGCTGGTTCTTCCTTACGGAAAGCAGCCGAAATTCTTACAACGGTAAATAAGGAAAATGCACTTTCTCAGGAATGCCTCGCATTAGCTCAGGAAGTAGAAAATGCCCTTCTTCAATATGCCACTTACCAGCATCCGAAACATGGCACTATCTATGCTTTTGAAGTAGATGGCTTCGGTAACCAGCTATTGATGGACGATGCCAATGTTCCGAGTTTATTAGGACTGGCTTACCTGGGAGATGTAGGTATAAATGATCCGGTTTACCAAAATACCCGTAACTTTGTATGGAGTGAGGACAACCCTTATTTCTTCCGGGGAACGGCCGGGGAAGGCATCGGTGGCCCTCACGTGGGATACGATATGATCTGGCCTATGAGCATTATGATGAAGGCTTTTACCAGCCAGAACGATGAAGAAATTCGTTTCTGTCTGACCATGCTGATGAATACGGATGCCGGTACCGGTTTTATGCATGAGTCTTTCCATAAAAATGATCCGGAAAACTTTACCCGTGAATGGTTTGCCTGGCAGAACACATTATTCGGTGAGCTTATCATTAAATTGATTGACAATGGGAAACTGGAATTATTAAATAGCCTTCCGTAAGCAGAAACCTTTAATAATTTCCTATCTTTTATCTTATACTCCCTTCCTGCCTGAAAAATGAGGAAGGAAGGGAGCACTTTTTTGACCTTATTGCCTAGTTACTCTTCATCGGAATTTCAATATCTCTTTCTTATTTTTGCAGTTAGCCGTGGGCTGAGGCCGCACGGCTTAACGTGCGACCACTAACGTGGTCGGTTATGACCTTCTTTAATTGTAATAAATCCGGAAACAAAGGATTTTTAAGAATTCTACTTCTGACCACGTTAGTGGTCGTATCTCCTTAGCCGTGCGGCCTTAGCCCACGGCAAAAGCAATATGTATCCCTTATCTCTCTATTTCAGAAATCCTATGCGAAATAAAGACTTTCTCTTCCGAGTTTCATTTACCCATAGCAAAGAATAACAAAAACCTAAAACATCTTTTCCAATACCTTATCCTTTGTAACAAATGAAATCTTCCGGATATCAATATCATTTCTTACATCAAACGTAAGAACCGCCGCCTGGCCGGGATCAAGTTCGAAATGATGATTATCCCCTTCCTTAATACCATTGACATACATAGCCATTTTACCGAAGTCGTTGATATTGCCGGTATTTTTAACTTCTACCTGAACTTTCTTTTTATTATACTGCAGGTCATTGGAAATACCTTTATAATCCAGTTTAAAATCAGCTTTGTATTCTCCGGTATATTCTATCATACCATTTACCCCCTGAGAAGCATTCGGATATCCCACACTATCCTTAATCCTGTCTTTCGGAACATATGATGGGCTGGAGCCACCAACCATAATTTTAAATTCACCCGGCTCTACTACCCGGTCCATATTTTCATTTAATAAAGAAATTTCATAAGGAGTTAATGTAAAAGAAACCACCTTTGATTCACCCGGCGCAAGATGTATCCGGTCAAAGTTTTTCAATTCCATAACTCTTGTTTTTACGGAAGCATACATATCCGTAATATATAGCTGTACGACTTCATCCCCGGCTATCTTCCCGGTATTTTTCACTGTAGCCTGCACATCGATATTTCCATTATCCTGCCGGGTTATTTTCAGGTCCGAATATTCGAACGAAGTGTAACTCAACCCGTAACCGAAAGGATAAAGAGGAGTAAAATCAATATCCACATATTCATACCGGCGACCGGAGGTTTTAAAATTGTAATAAAAAGGTACCTGCCCGACATGACGGGGGAAGGTCATTGGCAGACGTCCGGCAGGGTTATAGTTTCCGAAGATCACATCCGCCGTGGCCAGTCCTCCTTCCTGTCCGGGAAGCCAGTTTACCAGAATCGCCGCACAGTTGTCGGCAGCATAAGAGAGATTATAAGGACGGCCCGCCTGTAACACCAGAATAACGGGTTTACCGGCAGCACACACCGCTTCCAGTAATTCCTGCTGGTAACCGGGTAGTTCCAGCGTAGCCAGGTCGTGATTTTCCCCGGATGTCCTGACGATATCCTGTAAACTTTCACTATTTGAGCAGTCGCCCAATACCATAATCACGACATCCGATTTTTTAGCAAGATTCACAGCCGCATCCCGGTTGAAATAATCCTTTTTAAAGAATTCACAACCTTTTTCATAAGATACCTTTGTATTCTTATTTACCACTTCCTTTATTCCGTATAATACGGATTTCAACAGGTGCCTGTCCCTTTTCTGGCTGTAATCTCCCAACTGCAGGTCATCCGCACCGGGACCGATCACTGCAATCGACTTCAAGGAGTTGGATAAAGGCAGAATATTGTTTTTATTTTCCAGCAATACAATAGATTCCAATGCAGACTGATAAGCTACCTGCTGATGTTCCGGACTGTTCCATCCCGGATACACCTTATCCCAGTCCAGCGGTTGGGAAGGATTATGCTCGAAAAATCCGTTCCGGAACATAGTAGCAAGCATACTACGACATACATTATCCAGATTCTCCGTATTCAGGCGTCCCGCTTTGGCTGCTTCAATCACCTCCCTATTATTATAGGTACTCCCGCAATTGGTTGCAATACCGGCAGCCAATCCCTGTTCCGCAGCCTCTATCAAGTCTTTGGCCGTATAATGCTTTATGGCCGTCAGGTTACTTAATGCACCGCAGTCACTGACAATAAATCCGTTAAACCCCCATTCTTCCCTGAGAATATTAATGAGAAGCTCCTTGCTTTTTGCGACAGGCACACCCATATAGTCATTATACGACATCATAATTGACTGGCAATCATATTTCTTTATCACATCCCAGAAAGGCACAAAATGGATTTCCCGCATCTCCCGTTCGGACAGTCCGATGTCATGCGAATCCCGTCCCCCTAATGGTGCCCCGTGAACACCGAAATGCTTGGGAGTGGTCATCAATCCGGTCGATTGAAATCCTTTGATCCATGCGCCACCCATTTCTGCCACTAATACCGGATCTTCTCCGTATGTTTCCTCACAACGCCCCCATCTTGGGTCCTGAGCAACATCCAGTACCGGTGACTATGCCTGCACAGCATTCGCACTCTTTGTTTCTTCACCGATCACCCGGGCTACCGTTTCCATCAGCTTTCTGTTCCAGGTGGCTCCTAACCCGATCGATTGTGGAAACATCGTTGCACCGCTCCCATACGAAAAACCATGAATAGCCTCTACTTTGGTAAGAGGCGGAATACCCAGGCGCTTTACCCCGGGTATCCCCCACCCTTCCCGGATCAGTTCCATTTTCTCTTCCGGAAGCATCTCCGCAAGAATAAGTTCTACTCGTTCTTCTACCGGAAGGCTTGTGTTCAGCCAGGGACGGGGGATATTTTCGTCTGAGAAAACAGTCGGTTGTTCCTCGACATTCATTACTTCTACCGAACTGATTCCATAAGGTTTTGACATGGCATTTCCCCGGAAAGAAATCTTTACATGCGCTCCGTATTTGGGTTCGAGCTGTAGCTGATACTCTTTATTTCCTGTTACGGTATATTTTACCGGCTCTCCCGGATTCATAGGATCATAAGTGATAAAGATATCTACCAGCTTTTCAATATCCTTTTTCGTAAGTTCTTCAGACGTAATCCGGATTTCCTTCACATCTCCCGACGATCTCAACGTAAGCATCAGGTATTGTTCAACGGATAAGTCTTTATTTCCGATCTCCCATTTTGTAGCCGGATTATTATCCAGTACCCGGGATGCTTTCTGCTCATTTACAGAAGCACTGATCGATACGATATTTGTATTTCCCTGTCCCATGGCACTTCCTGCAAGAAGCACCAGAGAAAAGATCAGCAGCAAAGATTCCTTCGTTCTCATATTGTTTTATTAATGGATTAGAAATAAAGTCAGGATACAAAGAAAAGTGCCGGCACTTAACAAATGAATTAACAGGAGACTTAATATTTATTTTTTTGCCATTTCCATATAAAAAAAGTCCGCAAAAGGAGAAAAAAAGTTGGTTTTATTCATCTACTTTCACCTTATCCTATCCTTTTATCGTATAAATAAAATATCCCTTGCTATATAAATTAGCCGGATTCCTCAACAGGATAATTCCAGATTAATCGAAATATTATGTTTTTATTAATTTTCTCTTCCTCTATTCATTCACAAAAGAAGACAAAAAATGACAGTCGATCTTTCCATTTTATTTTCCCGGCATTGAAGACTGTATTTATCCCGGTGGTTTCACCATACAGGAATTTGTTTCCGGGTTGTGGTCATACAACCCGTGCAAAGAGATAGGTTCTGCGGTTAATACAAGGTATGTATACCGTTCATAAGTGCCGTTTCTTAGCAAATAGCCTTCATTTCACAGACATGAAGTTCCTCCTGCCGCTTTTTCAGAGCAGTTAATTGTTTTTTCCTATGCATTGATATTAAATTATCCTTTCCGCATTTAATTTTAATAAAAAAGAAAGATGTACCGTTATGGAAGCGCATTCTCCAGTTTATATACCCAGGCATGCTGACAAGGTATATCCATAATTTCCAGGGAAGGCGGTTGAATAGTCAGCGTGTTGTTTTTATAAACAGCATTTATTTTCTTATTTGAACCCAGCAATGTCAGCCGTTTCGGGTTGTTGATATTTTTTATGGTTACCGGTTTCTTATTCCATTCGGTTACAATAACATACAGATCCTTTTCTTTTTTAGTAAAGTAGATTCCATTTTTACTCATCCCCGGAACAGCATGTTCCCATTGACGGGTGTCATAGATTGCCTCTCCGTTTACGCTGAGCCACTCTCCTATTTCAGCAAGGCGTTGCTGCATAATTACCGGAATACGCCCGTCCGCAGTTGGTCCGATATTCAGCAAGAGGTTTCCTCCACGGGCTACTTTATCAATAAGGATATGGATAAGTTCTTTTCCGGAGGAATAGTCTTCCAGGTTTTCATTCCTGTTATATCCGAAAGAACCGGCAATTCCCCGGCATTCCTCCCAGGGATGGGTAAACAGAATGTCTTTGGAATCATCTTCATAAATCAGGTCATATTCCGTCGTATAAAAACTACCATATTTGCTGCGTGTTTCCGAACCCCAGCGATCATTTACCACCACAGTTTCCTTTACAGGAGAGTCATTATAGAGCCATGCCAGAAACTCTTCGCTTTTCCAGGTTCTACTGGGATGCTCCCATTCCCCGTCTGCCCAGATCACTTCAGGCCCGTAACGCAGCGTAAGATCTTTAAGCTGTGGAAGCATGTGCTCTTTAACATACTGGTCTACATTTTGTTTGTATAACGGATGATTCCATTCATACAAGGAAAAATAGAATCCCATCTTCAGGTCTTTTTTCCTGGCTGCGTCCATTAGTTCTTTACATATATCCCGGTGCGGACCCACATCGACACTGTTCCAGTTTACACTTTGTGCACTGGGCCACAAGGCAAAACCTTCATGATGCTTGGAAGTAAGCACCACATATCTTGCCCCTGCATTTCGAATGATATCCACCCATTTGTCCGGTTCGAAAAACTCAGCTTTAAATCCGCTGACAAAGTCCTGATAATGAAAGTTAGGTCCATACATGCGGTTATGATAGGTACGGAAGTCCACGCCATCCTTGTCTTCCGGATTCAGGCGGTGCCAGTACCATTCGGCATATTTGGAATATACCCCTCCTTCATTGGGCGCCCACGCCGGTACGGAATAGAGTCCCCAGTGAATAAATATACCAAACTTAGCATTTTCAAACCATTCGGGTGTCCGGCGTTTATCCAGGGATTCCCACACCGGTTCGTATCTCTCCTGTGACATAAGAGCAAAAGAGAACATAAAAAGACAAAAAAACAGTTTCTTCATGGGTGTATTATTTTATGTATATAATGATTAATATTTCCAAGTGAACCCACATCCTCAATCGCAGGAGTGGGAGAACCAGTCAACATTCAGTGAAGCTAATGCGAGGCTGTCTCCCTGTTTATCTTCCTATATGTCATAAAGTTGCGTTGACTGACAGCTACAAGTGGCAACCTGTATCAGACGGATACCTTATAATTATAGTATTTCGTAAGACCACCGGTTTATCTTATCATACATCAAATTTATTGCGGCAGCACTAAATAACGCCATCCACCCTTTGGGGTATGTACACAGCAGGTATTCACCGATTCCTTTTCTTCCTTTTTAATAAACCGGCGATGGCATTTATTCCTCTTTAGTTTTACTCTGCAAATCTAAAATATTCTTTTGAAACCGGAATATGTAAAAGGAGAGTTAATACCTTCCGGTTTCCTGTTGTAAAATAGGAAAAGTGCTCATGGTTCTCTCTAATCCCTCATCCTTTCTACCCTCTCTTACTTCTTCCGGTTTATAAATAAATCTACTTCCAACCTATAAATTTCCACAATTTCTTCATCTAATTATTCCATATTAATCGGAATATTATGTTTTTATTAATTCCCTTTTCCCATATTTGCCCATAGTAAGAAGACAGAAAAGAATAAGCACACATTCACTGCTGTCTTTTTACTTAATACTTTTTACCTTTTAATCATTATTCTAAAAAAGCATGAAAACGTATTTTTTTAAATTTCTTTCGTTTTTCCTGATAATTAGTTATTCAGCCGGAGCATTTTCGGGAAATCAACAAGAGAATAATCAGCGGCTGGTGTATAAAGAACGGTTTGCACCTACCGAAGGCCTTGTAAATAAATATGAGAAACAACACCGGCAGGAAATCTGCATCAACGGCTACTGGGATTTTCAGGGAGTTTCCCTTCCCTCCGGCTATATGCATGGAAAAGGCATTGCACCTGAGCTTCCGCGACCACAGGAAGGAGCCTGGGATAAACAGAAAATAAAAATTCCTTCACCATGGAACATAAACTCTTTTGCTAACAGAGATCTGGAAGGACCCGACCACCGAAACTACCCTTCGTATCCCAAAGAATGGGAAGAAGTAAAAATGGCGTGGATGAGAAAAAGTGTGACCATCCCTTCGAACTGGACGGGAAAAGTAATCAAGCTGCATTTCGAAGCCGTTGCCGGCTTTACCGAAGTATATATTAAGGATAAAAAGGTAGCCGAGAACTTTGATATATTTTTACCTTTCGATGCGGACATTACGAATATGGTAACTCCCGGAGAAACAATAGAGATTCTGGTCGGAGTGAGAAGCCAGTCCTTATTTGAGGACAATTCTACCATCGGACGCAGAATTGTTCCGGCCGGTTCTATGTGGGGATATCACATTGCGGGAATCTGGCAGGATGTGTTTCTCTATGCGTTACCGGCCGTACATATAGAAGATATTTATATAAAACCTCTTGTTTCAGCGCAGGCACTCGAACTGGAAGTAACGATAAAAAACCAGTCCGGTAAAAAAGAAAATCTCACCCTTCAGGGGGACGTAAAAGAATGGATCAACAAAGCCGGTAATGAGATCAATTCCGCACCGGTACCCAACTGGGAACTGGGACATCGGGTATTAAATATCCCGACAACCGGTATCACACTGGCAGCAGGACAAAGGCAAACGTATACAATCCGTATTCCGGTAAAAGATGAATTGGAATACTGGACCCCTAACCAGCCGAACCTATACGGAATCCTTTTGTCCGTGAACGATAAAAAACAATCGCTCGACACAAAATACGAACGTTTCGGATGGCGGGAATGGACAATAAAAGGAACACAACAATACCTGAACGGGCAACCGTACGAACTCCGCGGAGATTCCTGGCATTTTATGGGTATTCCCCAGATGACCCGCCGGTACGCATGGGCATGGTTTAAAGCCATTAAAGAGGCAAACGGGAATGCTGTAAGACCTCACGCGCAGATATATCCGCGTTTTTACCTGGATATGGCAGACGAAATGGGAATATGTGTCATGAATGAAACAGCCATCTGGGCAAGTGATGGCGGACCGAAGATGGATTCCGATAAATTCTGGGAAGCCTGTAAAGAACATATCAGGCGTTTCGTCTTAAGAGACAGGAATCATGCTTCCGTGTTCGGATGGAGTATCAGTAATGAAAACAAACCTGTAATCAACCATGTATATAACAGGCCGGAACTAATGGAACCCCAGAAACAGGCATGGAAAGACTGGCTGGAAATTGTCACGACAAACGATCCTACCCGCCCATGGGTATCCAGCGACGGGGAAGATGACGGAGAAGGCATCCTTCCTGTTACTGTTGGACACTACGGAGATGAAAATTCCATGCGACACTGGGTGGAAATCGGAAAGCCCTGGGGGATCGGAGAACATAGTATGGCTTATTACGGAACACCGGAACAGGTTTCCGTTTATAATGGAGAATATGCCTATGTATCTCAAGAAAAACGGATGGAAGGACTGGCAAACGAATGTTACCACCTGATTGCCAGTCAGCGTAGGATGAATGCATCCTATATATCCGTTTTCAATCTGGCATGGTATGCCTTAAAACCTCTTCCATTGGGAAAAAAAGATTTGACAACTTCTCCTTCCCTGACAGAAGACGGTGTCTTCTTTACGGAGTATGTAGAAGGAATTCCCGGTGTACAACCGGAACGGATGGGTCCTTACTGCTCTACATTCAATCCTGGTTATGATCCGAATCTTCCCTTATACGATCCGTGGCCGATGTACGACGCCATGCGGGCAGCATATGCACCGGGCGGGCCAGCGTGGTCCACATGGATGGAAATAACGGACAAAGGGAAAAAAGAAGCAACCGGTACACCCCTGAAAAGATACACAAATGTAGTGTTTATAGGAGAAAAGGATTCCAGGGTAAAAAACATCCTCGACAAACAAGGAGTTATCTTTTCCTCAAAAACAAACGCTCCTTCTTCTACATTATATATTATTGACGGAACGCATGCATTAAACGGAGAAAATGAAAAGCTCTTACGCCGAGATATTGAAAAAGGAGCCGATATATGGATATGGGGAATTACACCTCAGACATTGCCCAGCCTGCAGCATATCCTTCCCCTGCCACTGGAAGTGGAACCCCGGGTAATTTCCTCTTTCCTGCCTGAATCCAAATCCTGGACACAGGGAATGAACAATTCCGATTTCTATTTTTGTGAATTACAACAGGCAGACGCTTCTCAATACGGGATGAAAGGGCAACTGGTAAATGAAGGAGAAGTCCTCCTGAATGCCTGCAATACGGACTGGAGAAAGTGGAACAAACGTCCGGAAGAACTCAAAACAGGAGCTACAGTACGTAGCGAATATGAGAACAAAGGTCCTGCCCCAGCATTTATCCGTTATCAATCTGGCTGTTCCTCATTTTATATCAGTACCCTTACGGAATTTACCAATTCGGAAAAAGGATTCAATACCTTATCTACCATGCTTTATAATGCCGGTATTGCCTGTGATAAATCTATCACCTCAGGTACCGATATGTTTTTCCTACGGGATGGACAAATGCAATTCCCCGGAAGTGCAAAAGATAAATTTGAAAAAGCAACAGGAGATATGCAACAACTGGAAGTATGGGTATGGAGTCCCCGTCCGTTGGATGATCTGCTGATTGAGCCGAATATGCCGAAACTGAACCTGCTGGTTTTTGCCGAGGAAAGCAAACTGGAAGTAAACGGGGAAGTAATAAATAAATCCACCAGAGTCAACCGGGATTATGAATATATGGAACTTCCCTTAAAACAAGGATGGAACCGCCTGAATCTGTTTATTTCTGAAAAAGACAAGGGAGATTTTCAGGCTTCGTTCATCTGCCGGAATAAAAGTGATTTCCTTCCGCTGCTGAAAGTTTCTTACCATAATCCGGAAAAGCAATAGCAGGTATAAAATCCGAAAGGAACAAGCTTGTTGTAAGTTTAAAGAGGAAAGCAGGGTTTATCTATACTAAGATAAATCCTGCTTTTGTTTTGGTGTATTAGCTGTGGGGTAACCCTTCTGGTGTAACAACCGTGGGTTAACCCTTCCCCTTTTGACTTCGTCAAAAGATACTTCCCTTCCCTGAAGGGAAGAGTGGCAGGTTGCCTGAAAAAACACCGTAAAAGACTTGACTTCCGCCTGAAAAAGCTGTATCTTTGAAATGCTGTGGACGGGGCATTCACTAATCTGGCTGCTGTGTTATAAAAAGTCCGGACAGCCTTTATCACCTCCTCCGCATTACCCAGTCAGCTATTTTACCGGAGTATCTTTCCTCTCCCGGTTAGGATTTCATCGCCCAACCAACGGCAAACGTTCGCCCAACGAACGATAAACGATCGCCCAAGCAACGGTAAACGATCGCCCAACGTAGGTTGAACGCTTAGGTTGCCCTTTCAATTACACAACATCGACCTATCGTTTCCATGACATTATCCGGTCGTTTATACGACAATGCCCAATCATTTATACGACTTTAGCCGGTCTTTTTGAAATTTTGCCTTGGTCGAATTTTAAAGATAGGACGAATACCCCAGTTATAAAATGCAGATTATTTATTTCCTTACTTATACACACCGAATTCGCCCGGACTGCCAGGTATATAAAATTAAAAAAATTGCTGAAAACAAGAACAAAAATCTATTCATTCTCCTTTATCTTTAAAATAATTTTTAAAGACAAAAGAATTATTCTGAATTAAATTTGAACTTTAGTAAAAAGATAAATAATCCGATGATTTGGTTTTTCTTCAGAATGGATTCATTACTTTTGAAATTGATAATGTAAATCATATAGCTGTTATGTGGAAATATTATGCCCTGCTATCCGCTTTATTCGCGGCATTAACTGCCATCTTTGCTAAAATAGGAGTAAAAGATGTCGACTCGAATCTTGCGACCGCCATCCGTACCTGTGTGATTCTGCTAATCACCTGGGGAATTGTTATTCTAACCGGTCGACTGGGGAGTGTCTCACAATTAAGTACGACAAATTGGACTTTCCTTATTCTTTCAGGAGTGGCAACCGGACTTTCATGGCTTTTTTATTTTAAAGCCCTGCAAATGGGAGAGGCCTCCAAAGTAGCTCCTATAGACAAGTTAAGTGTAGTATTTACCATTTTTCTTTCTTTCCTTATTCTGAAAGAACCGGTAAGTTGGAAGGTTATTCTGGGAGGATGCCTCATTGCCGGAGGTTCTCTTGTAATTCTGACAGATAATTGAGGAATGCTCCGGCAATTTTTCCACTTTACTGATATTATTCAGAATGAACGTCTGGAGCTGATTTCCGAAATTAAAGCTGTTATTCCCGTAAAATCAAATAAAACTCTTACGGAAATCCTGATCAACAACCTGATGGTAAATGCAGTGAGGCATATCCGGGAAGGAGGACAGATTATCATCAAGACTACCGAGCATTTCTTTATTATAGACATACAGGAGAAACCACATCGCTGGACACTTTTACTTTCCGGTTACCGCATCATTTATCACCAAACCCCACCCTTCCCTTCCTCGAAGGGAAGTACCCTTTCGTTCCGAAAGGGGGAAGGGTTGACCCACGGCTGAGAACCAGAAGGGTTGCCTTGCCACTTTCTATCAAACCCCACCCCTTTCCCGTAGGGAAAGGTACTCCCCTCGTACGTTTGCAT
>JAJQEC010000074.1 GCA_021201815.1 Candidatus Azobacteroides sp.
ATTTTAGACAAAGAATGATTCTCATGCAAACGTACGAGGGGAGTACCTTTGGCTTTGCCAAAGGGGTGGGGTTTGGTGAAAAGTAATAAGGTCACCAGAAAAAAACACCCTAAAAACTTGACTTTCCCTCAAAAAAACAGTATCTTTATATCCCGAGGACAGCCTGTGAGATAAATAGAAATAGGGGTAATAAAAAACCTCCAGGGGCCTTTATAAGCCTCTCCGGGATGTTCTCACCCTACTTCCGCAAGGAAAGATTCCATACCCATTTGGGATTTCATCGTTCTACCAAGGTCAGGCGAGCGTCCTACCAAGGTCAGACGGGCGTTGCACCTAGGTTAAGCGCTCGCCTGACCTTGGTGCTACGATAACATTAAGCTTTCATTTATACGACATTGGCCTTTCATTTGTATGACATTGAACTTTCATTTATCTAACTTCAGAATTTTAGTAACTGATTTTTTGCAGCATTTTTCTTAATTTTACCACAAGAAAAAGAATATGCTCTTTCCTACATTAAAAAACAAATTATGAAAGCGAAATACGATGTCTATGAGATGCCGGCTGCCGGTGAAGATAAAGAGAAAAAACAGTATTATGCCCGGCTGGTGCCCTCAGGAACAGTAGATATAAAGCAACTGGCTGAAAAACTTCAATATGGACGGTCCATCACCTCGATAGAGATTCAGGGAGTGCTTGCCGGCTTAATCCATGAATTGGAGGTTGCCCTGCAACAAGGGGAACGGATTCACCTGGACGGACTGGGATATTTCCAGATGAAGATCAGCAGTGAACCCGTAGAAGACCCTGATAAAATGCGTGCGGAATATGTGCGCTTCAAATCCATTGCTTTTCTTCCCGAAAAGAGCCTGAAAAAGAAACTTTCGGGAACGAAATTTGTCCGTTCAACGGGGAAGAACCATTCTCAACACCATTCTGAGGAGACCATGGAAGAAAAACTGGCTTCTTATTTTCGGGAGCATCCTTTTATTACCCGCGCGCAATTCCAGAAGTTATTCAATTATACAAAAAGCATGGCGCTCCAGAAACTGAATGCGATGATTAAAGACGGGAAATTAAAAAAAGAAGGAGTGTTTCAGTCTCCGGTATATACGCCGGTAGGGGGTAAATAATACGTTAATCTGATAATATGCCGATGTGTGCAGGAAAGAATCGGGGATGGATCGGATTGCGGTTACTAATCCCCCCTTCCTTTCCTTTCCCGGATTTATTCTTCTGCTTCCTGATTCCCGGCTTCATTTTCTGTTTCCAGTAGCTTATCCAGTTGCTCTACGGTTATATGAGACAGGAAATTACCGGAAGTAACAAATGTTTCCGCCAGAGAAGATTTTTCCTGTTGCAGGCGAACGATCTTTTCTTCAATGGTGGCTGTAGAGATAAAACGGAATACCATTACTTTTTTTTCCTGTCCGATGCGGTGTGATCGGGCAACCGCCTGCATCTCTGCTGCCGGATTCCACCAGGGATCAATAATAAAGACATAATCTGCTTCTGTAAGGTTCAGTCCCACTCCTCCGGCTTTTAAGGAAATAAAAAAACAATTTATATCTTTCCGCTCGTTGAATTTTTTGATTTCCTGTTCTCTTTCGTTAGCATGTACGGATCCTGTAAGCCATGCATATTTCCAGGATTGTTTGTCAAAATACTGTGCCAGCAGTTGCAAATGTTTGACAAAAGAAGAAAAGATCAGTACTTTGTGGTTTTCAGCCCTGAGGTTTTCAAAATGCATAATGATTTGCTCGAATTTTCCGGAATCTGCTTCATATTCTTTATCCAGCAATACCGGATGGTTAGCGAGCAGACGTAAACGGGTCAACCCCTGTAATGCAATAAAAGAAGTGTTTTTTCCTACTTGACTGTTCGGATTAATCACCTCCGATAATAACGAATTCCTTACTTTGTTTTTTTCTTCCAGGTATATTTTCTTCTGCCTGGTACTCATGTCACAATAGATTACCTTTTCTGTAAGAGAAGGTAATTCGGGAGCGACTTCCCTTTTTGTGCGCCGGAGCAGAAACGGCTGGATCATCTTCAATAGCACAGCCTCTTTTTCTTTATTCTTTTTCTGTAAAATAGGATTAATATATGCTTTCTTAAACGAACTTAAACTTCCTAATACACCTTCATTAATAATTTCAAATTGCGCCCAGAGATCGGAAAGGGAGTTTTCTATAGGAGTGCCGGTCAGAATAAGTTTATGGGCAGCATTTATTTGTTTTACCGCCTTATAAGATTGTGAAGCCGGATTCTTTACATACTGGCTTTCATCCAGAATCAGATAATGGAAAGATGCGTTTTTCAGCAGGTCAATATCGTTCCGCAGGATACCGTACGTAGTCAGTACGATATGATAATAAGCAAACACCTTTCCGATATCTTTACTTTTCAATCGTTTGGTTCCGCTATATAAATAAATCCTGAGGGCAGGAGCAAATTTCTTAAACTCATTCAGCCAGTTGTGCATTAAGGAAGTAGGAACTACAATAATAGATGGATTTACCTTTTCTTTAATCCCAGAGGGCAGAGGTTCTTCCCCGAACAGGGTTAGTTGCCCGTTGGGATTTGTTATTCCGGATAATATTTGCGGCCTTGAATCCTTATAAATATGTTGCAGTAATGCAATGGTCTGAAGGGTCTTTCCCAATCCCATATCATCAGCCAGGCAACCGCCGAAATGATTTTCATGCAAATGAACCAGCCAGGAAAATCCTTTTTGCTGATAGGGACGTAACGTGGCTTTCAACTCTTCCGGTACAGGCTCTGTTCTTTCAGGGTTGTAAAGTGGGATTGGTTCTGTTGCTGTATGATTAAGTTGTGTGACCAGATAGAAATGATGTTTTTTCAACCGGATATTTTCTCCGGTCTTTTTTCCGAACAGCATAATTTCATAATAGCGGGAAAACCATTCTTTCGGCAGAATAGCAATCCGGTTATCCGGCAGCACATATTCCCGGATTCCTTCAAGGATGTGGTGCCGGAAATGGCTGAACGGTATCCGGTATTCGCCTATTTGTACAATACATTGAAGATCGAACCAGTCCTGTTTGGAATCAATCGTTGTATTCAGTGAGATTTCCCCGGTATAATATACTCTTTCCATTTCTTCCTGCCGGAATGAAAAACGGGAAAGGACAGAGGGATGCTCCCGTATCCAGTCCAGTAACAGATAGGTTTCTTTTTCTTGCTCATGGAATTCATCCATTGGCATAACAAGAGAAGTATTCCGGTAAACAACCAGTCCGTTGTCCGTCAGTAAAGAAAGTAATTCTTTTTCCCATGCCGGATCCCTGTCGAAGTATACAATCTCCGTTTTTTCTTCCTGATGATTTGCATACGCACTTTTTAACGGTGGAGTGTGAAAAGGGAAACAACTGGTTCCGTACTGAAAGTACAAACAAAGAACAGGACGTTGGTTATGGTCAGGCTTCAAAGACAGGATTGGCGTTCTTTCCGGTTTCGTCTGCCGGATAGGAATTCCTTCCGAATGGACTTCATATTCTTTTATACAATTGACAACAAATTTCTCAATGTATTCTTTTTCTGAAGCCGGAGGAATCCCAATATAAGATTTGGTAAAAAAAGGTTGTAACTTCTTTGCATCGATATCTTCAAAAACAAAAAGCTTCTGGTCTACAATGGCAATAGCCGGATTAGACGAGATTTCCAGATAGGATTTATCTTTCAGGCTGGTGATATCTTTATTCCATCTGACCTGTATAAAATACCGGAATCCGTTTTCTTCTTCTTTTATAAAATTAAAAATAGCTTTTGCATATTCTTTGCATACCGTGACTTCGTCCGAATCATACAGGGTCCTTGTTTTACTACCTTCCCTGATATAAAAAGGGATATCGGCTTCCGGCAAAAGAGCAATGATCTGTTTATGGTAATTCTCAATGCAGGGACGGATATAATTCCGGATGGTATTTTCATTTACTTTTTTCAGGAATTGGGAAGTTATTTTCTCTTTCGAATATAACTTCATCAGGGCTTTATCAGAGTATTTTTCTGAAATATGGACGATCTTTTGCTGTGCAGCATTCAATTCCGGAAAATAATCGGCCTTACTGTTTGCAATTTCCAGTACCTGCAAAGAAAAAGAATTTTTTTCCTCTGTAAGTAAAGGTTGGAGAATTATTCCCCAAAGAGGGTGTTCTACCGCCGTAAGGACAATTTTATGGACCATACAATTAGAATCAAAAGTCAGGAATCAATATTCAGGACAAAGCAATAGTTAGTTTTTAATATCTGATTCCGGATTATTATTAAAATAAAACACATCGTTTCATCATCTTCCTTATCTGCATTGGCTCTTCCGCACAGAAAAATCCGCACAACTAATTTTTAAATTCCGGATCAAGAGTCTTTAATCCTGCTTTCTGCTTCCTGCTTCTATAACTTTTTCCAGTCTTTATAAGGATGCTTAATCAGATTGATATTATAATACTTCCCTTCGGAAGTGACTTCTTTTCCGATCCACGCAGGAATGATGAAAGGATAATTTTCCTCCGGCAATTCCAGTTCGGCGACGACCAATCCCTTATTGTCACCCAGAAATTCATCCACTTCCCAGATCAGTTCTCCCTGTGGAATACGGTAACGAATTTTTTCTATGACAGGTTGTATACAAAGATTATCAATCATAAACTGTGCATCACTCAACGGAATTTTATATTCATATTCCGGATGAGTAATGCTTATATTTTTTCCTTTTATCGTGAGAAAGGCAGTATCCTCTATAATCCTTACGCGTACTGCCCGTTCCGGGTCATCATTCAAATAAGCCTGGCAATAATATTTCCCTTTAGCCAATTGTCGATAGATGGAGCCCTGAACCAAAAATTTACGTTCTGTTTCTTTATGAGAAGGCATAGAAATTTTTTCTGAATATGCTTATCCGATATGACTTATTTTCCTTAATCTGTCTTCATCTATGATCTTGATTCTTCTTCCGTCCATAATAATAAGGTGTTCGGAAACAAAATTCGATAACGTACGGATTGCGTTGGATGCAGTCATATTAGAAAGGTTGGCCAGATCTTCACGGGAAAGATAAATATTAATAGTCATATTATCTTCTTCCAGACCATACGAATCTTTAAGAAATAATAAAGATTCGGCCAGCCGTCCACGGATATGCTTTTGGGTTAAATTGACGGTTTTTGATTCTGAATTTCCCAGGTCCACAGAAAGTTCCTTGATAAAAAATAATCCTAACTTGCTGTTCATCAGAATAAGGCTGTTCACTACATTCATCGGCAGAAAATAAACCACAGTCGATTCAAAGGCCATGGCACTTGTCTGATAGGTTTCATCGACAAAAAAAGCCCGGTAGCCAAAGAATTCAAAAAGTCTCATCATACGGATAATCTGGGTTTTTCCTCCGACTCCTTCTTTGTATATTTTTGCTTTTCCTTTGACAAGGCACATCAGGTAAGTAGGCACATCTCCTTTGTAGTAGATGACTTCGTTTTTTTTAAAATTATAAAGTCTTCCGCTCTTCCTTACAATTACCTTTTGTTCTTCTGTCAGCAACTCCCAGATGCCGGAGAGATATTCGGCAAGTTCTTCGGGAGTTGGCAAATCAAGATTCATTTTCATGTAAACGTGCTTTAAAATTAAGCCTTTCTTTTCTTAATGCTGACCTGCAATTTTGAAATAACCCACAAATTTATATGAAATTTTTTAATCTGTTCTAAGGAAAAGGAAACATTTTTATTTCAGGATGTCGAATTTATGTTAACTATAAAGCCAATTTGCCGGTTTAATAAGAAAATGTGTTAAATTTTTATTTAATTATGGCTGGCCCGGAAATTTTTGTTCCGTGCTTCCTATAAGGAAAATGTCCGGAAAGTAGAAAATAATGCATAAATTTGTCCTTTACTTACAGGAAAACAAAAGCCTAAATCCATTTTATGCATTTAGAAAATAGAACAAATAAAAAGATCAGCTGTTTTTTTGCTATAAATTTGTTTTATAAAAAGAATATAAGAAAGCTTTTCTTTCCTGCTTTATTTAAAATATTAAATAATGAAAATTGAACATATTGCTTTCTGGACGTCAGATCCGGAAAAAATTAAAGAGTATTACAAAACATATTTTCAGGCAACTTCTTCCGAAAAGTACCGGAATGAAACCAGGCAGTTCGAAAGCTATTTCCTTAGTTTTGAAACGGGTTGTCGTCTGGAGATTATGTCTGTTCCTGATATTCAGGATGCTGAAAATGATAGATTATCAAAACCTTACAGAGGCTTAACACATGTTGCCTTTGAAGTAGAAACAATGAAAGAAGTAGATGAAAAAGCAAAGGAATTAAAAGAAGCCGGATTTGAAATTCTTCGGGGCCCACGGGTAACCGGAGATGGATATTATGAGTTCGAAACGCTGGATCCGGATAATAATAAGCTGGAAGTAACAACTATTTACCGGGAGAACCCTGAATAATTATGCATGTCTTTTTCCTGATTGAAAAATGGGGTTTCTGAATTTTATATTAATCAGTGTCTTGTCATTTGCTCTTATAAAAGGTTTTATGAGAGGATTTGTCAGGCAGATTTTTTCAATTGCAGGATTTATTATCGGTATCATTGCCGCTTATTTATTTGCTAAATTATTGGCACCTCCATTGGGAAACCTGCTTGATATCCCTATTACGCTAATGCTGCCCCTTTCCTATTTTATTGTATTTATAATTGTAGCAACCGGATGTAATTTATTAGGGAGGATATTTCATAATTTAGTAACTTTGGCAACGCTGGGAGGATTAAACCGGATTGCCGGAGCAGTTGCCGGCGTGTTAAAATATGCTTTTATCATAGGCATTGTGCTGAATTTATATGATTCAATAGATAAAGAAGGAAAAATTATTTCTCCGGAAGCACGCGAAAAGGCCACGCTTTATGAGCCGCTGCGTTCTCTGGGAGAAGCTGTTTTACCGTATGTCGAGGAATTCCGGCAAATGAAGGTGCTGGAAAAGTACCAGCAGCTGGAGGATTTAATGAACTCAACGCATAAGAAAAACCCGGAGCCTGTTTCTGAACAGGTACCCGGACAGGAAGTGTAAGGCATTGTTTATAGGAAAACATTCGCCGGTATTTATATGTTTTAATTTTGTAATGTAGAAAGTATGCAAGAAAATCCTGATGATATAATTAAAGATGTAACCAATGGGGAATACAAGTATGGTTTTGAAACAAAGATCGATACGGAAGTGATTCCTCAGGGGTTGGATGAATCGGTGGTACGCCTGATATCGGCAAAGAAGGAGGAACCGGAGTGGATGCTCGAATTCCGCCTGAAAGCTTTCCGGTACTGGCAATCTATTAAGATGCCGACATGGGCACACCTGGATATTCCGGAAATAGATTATCAGGCGATTAGTTATTACGCAGCGCCAAAGAAAAAGGAAGGCCCGAAAAGCCTCGACGAAGTGGATCCGGAATTATTGAGAACGTTTGACCGCCTGGGTGTTCCCCTCCATGAGCAGAAAATATTTTCCGGTATGGCGGTGGATGCTGTTATGGATAGTGTTTCCGTCAAGACTACTTTTAAGGAAACCTTAATGGAAAAAGGAATCATTTTCTGTTCTTTCAGCGAAGCGGTAAAGGATCATCCGGATCTGGTAAAGAAATATTTGGGGACAGTGGTACCTTATAAAGATAATTTCTTTGCAGCATTAAATTCTGCAGTATTCAGTGATGGTTCTTTCGTTTATATCCCGAAAGGAGTACGCTGTCCGATGGAATTATCCACTTATTTCCGGATCAATGCCATGAATACCGGACAGTTTGAAAGAACCCTGATTATTGCGGATGATGACAGTTATGTAAGCTATCTGGAAGGATGTACAGCACCGATGCGGGACGAAAACCAGCTTCATGCCGCCATTGTAGAAATCATTGCACTGGAAAATGCAGAAGTCAAATATTCTACGGTGCAGAACTGGTATCCGGGAGATAAGAACGGAGTAGGAGGGATTTATAATTTCGTTACGAAAAGAGGAATCTGCAAAGGCAATAATTCCAAGATTTCCTGGACACAGGTAGAAACCGGATCTGCGATTACCTGGAAGTATCCTTCCTGTATTTTGCGGGGAGATAATTCAGTCGGAGAATTTTATTCGGTAGCAGTGACAAATAATTACCAGCAGGCAGACACTGGAACGAAAATGATCCATCTGGGAAAGAATACCCGGAGTACGATTGTATCGAAAGGTATTTCCGCTGGGAAAAGCCAGAATAGCTACCGGGGACTGGTAAAAGTTGCTCCTAATGCAGAGAATGCACGTAATTTTTCCCAGTGCGACAGTTTATTGCTGAGTGATGAATGTGGAGCACATACTTTTCCGTATCTGGAAGTAGCCAATGAAACGGCAATTGTGGAGCATGAAGCTACCACGTCAAAGATCAGTGAAGACCAGATATTTTATTGCAACCAGCGGGGAATTCCGACAGAAGATGCGGTGGGCCTTATTGTAAACGGCTATGCCAAAGAGGTACTGAATAAACTTCCGATGGAGTTTGCTGTAGAAGCACAGAAATTGCTTCAGATTACGCTGGAAGGCAGTGTAGGGTAAAATTGATCGATTGGAATTTGGGAAGAAAACAAAATAAGGATAAAGTAAAAGGTAAAAACCAAAGAGTTTTCTCTTACCCCTTTTGCTTTTTACCTTTTATCTTTTACTTTATTTGTAATTAATTCCTGAATAAAATGAAAAAAACAAATGTTCTAAAAATAAGTGCCCTCTTTTTTGTAAGTGTACTCCTGCATGGATGTTTTTCTGCAAGAACTGCCATAGAAAAGTCGGCCGCTAAATACCCGATTGTGCAGAACGATGTGTATAAGGATGTGCCTTATGATGCAAACGGGGCTTATCCGAATGTCCATTTTATCTACACCCGGCAACGGGAAGAAGCAATGAATTTGCCTAAGATACTGAATGGATACAATGGCTTTATCCTTCGGGTATGGATCAATAGTCCGTCAGGGACAGGAGTGCAGGACGGAGAACTGATAGAAATTAAACAAACCGATGGAGAATGGTCGGGACGGTTTTACAGCATGAAAACCCAGTTCTATCCGACCAGAAACTGGGACAAGGTAATGGAATACCAGGGATATGATATCCGGCCGGAAAATCTTACCTGGAATGAAGTGATGGCCTTTCTGGTAGAAGAAGGGATTTTTGAACTGAAATCCCTGGACCAGCTTGAAGCTTATCAACAGTTACCGGCTGCGGAAAAAGGATATCCTACAGGAAGTTCGGTCATCAGTTTTGAAGTGGCTACAACCAAAATGTACCGCTTTTTCCATTATTTTGCCTTGCCGAAATTTCTGGAAATAGATGAAGTCCGACAGGTAGATACCATAGTGCGGTTCCTGACCAGAGAATTCAATGTGTATGAAGTCCTGAACGGTAGCCCACAAATAATTATATATGATTTAAGAGAAGATAATCAGATACAGAATTAAATACAGCAACAATGAGTATATTGGAAATAAAAGATTTACATGCTTCCATTAACGGAAAAGAGATATTAAAAGGGATCAATCTGACGGTAAATCCCGGAGAAGTCCATGCCATCATGGGGCCTAACGGGTCAGGTAAAAGTACGTTGTCTTCCGTACTGGCAGGAAATCCGGCTTTTGAAGTAACATCAGGCGAAGTGACTTTTAACGGCAAAGATTTACTTGAAATGTCTCCGGAAGCCCGTTCCTGTGAAGGTCTATTCCTCAGTTTCCAGTATCCGGTGGAGATTCCGGGGGTAAGCATGGTCAATTTTATGCGTACAGCCGTTAATGAACACCGTAAATACAAAGGACTTGCTCCGTTGTCAGCTTCTGACTTCCTGCGCATGATCCGGGAAAAACAACAACTGGTGGAAATGGATAGTAAATTGACCAACCGTTCTGTCAATGAAGGTTTTTCCGGTGGCGAAAAGAAGAAAAACGAGATTTTCCAGATGGCCATGCTGGAACCGGTTCTCTCTATTCTGGACGAGACAGACAGCGGGCTGGATATCGACGCGTTGCGTATTGTAGCCAATGGGGTAAATAAACTGAAAACACCTCAGAATGCAACGATCCTGATTACCCATTACCAGCGTTTATTGGATTATATCACACCGGATGTGGTGCATGTCCTTTATAAAGGCCGCATCGTCAAAACTGCCGGAAAGGAACTGGCACTGGAACTGGAAGCAAAAGGCTACGACTGGATTAAGGAGGGAATTTAATCATGTGCCAGTATGATTTATAGTAATAAAATAATTGGTTACTAATTTGAAAGATTGGTAATTTTAAGGATTGCCACAATGGAAGTTTCGGCATGACCGAATATTTCATTGTGGCTTTTTCTTATCTCCTGAATATTCGTTTTCTTTTCCTTTTGATTGAGTTTATGTATTCCTTTCTGATTGAGAATTTCTTTCCAATAAAATTATTCAGTCTTCCATTTATTCTATAATACTGCTAAATAGTCTCTTGTCTCTTCGTGTTTTTTACTTATCTCTTTGATTTCTATAATGTATTTCCGTAATTAATCGATGTTCGGGGAATTAATCTTCATACTTTCATGAATGTGTAACGGGTTTGGTTTTATAATTCAAAAGGATTGGTTTTGTGATTTCTAGGAAAGAAGGTGTGGTAATAGTTTTTATGTGGGATGCTAAAAAATGGTGGGCTGGGTTGGGTTCTTGGCGGGAATGGAGCAGAAAGTAGCTGGAGAAAGTCAGTCTGCTATAGGCGTAAAGGTGAATGTGATTGTGAAGGAGGGGTTGTTGGTAGTTGAAAGGGTGAGGAAGTAAATACGTCCTAATAAAGTAAACTAAACAGTTGTAATAGAACCTCGTCTCTTGAACCTATTTAGTTTACTTTACTTATTCATAAACTTTTATTTACTTTTTATTCTTTCTTAATTTATAGGTTGGATTTTTATCATATTCCTGTTTAAGATTATACAATTCTGTATCAGGTGTAATAATATCTTTTCTGTAGTTTGTATAAAAGTTTAATAATCTTGCAATTTGAGGATGGCTATTTTCTATGGGAGTAGTTCCGAAATTATTGTTGTGAATGATAGATAAGGTATACTGCCAGTCTTTTTCATCTAAGTCCTGTTTACATCCACTCCAACAATCTCTCCAGTTTTGGGTAGATGCTTCATGTCCGATTTCTTCCAACCATTCAAAAAAATATCTATAAAGGATAAATGTTTCAGGCATTTCCAGTAATTCCAAAAATTCTTTTTCAGTTTTACCAAAAGCTTTGTGAAAAAAGGTTTTTCCCCGACCAATTTTACCTTTTGTACTGTTTAATATAGCTTGTACAGCACGGATATATTTCCTGTTCCAATGTTTGCCTATATAATCTCTGTTGTGACTATATTCTCCAAAAATAGGGTGATATTTCATGGGAAAAGAATAAATATTAATACTTAATTCTTCACATAATTCAATATTTATCTTTAATCGTTCATATAAATCAATAGGTTTGTCATTATAATTATAGAGTAAATAGTTAGAAAAATCTTTAATTCCAACATTTTTACTCATACGTATAGCTCTGTCATATTCTTCGTGATTTCTTATATTATCAAAGGCTATACGTAAGGGACGAATGTTAATTTTTCCTAATAATTCTACTTTTTCTTCATTAAATAAGCGGGCATCTACTCCTTGATTAAAATCTACAAAGCGAAGCTTTGAGCTAGCTTTGTAATGCTTTCTATATATATCTTTTATTTCCTCATAAGCTTGTAATAGATTTTCTTTTTTAGAAGTCAATAATTTGAGAATGTGATATTGTTTAAATATTTTATAAACTTCATAAGACTCCTCTTTATCTTTCAATTTTTTATAAAAAGAAAATAACAAAGACTGGGTTTTACGAATATATGCACGGTCATTAACTCCTTCTTTCAGATTACGAATGGCAATTGCTAGATGGTCTACCTGAGTATATTTAGCTCCTTTGCTAAAACCACAATCAATAATGTTTTGTATTATTTCGGGAAGATCGTCGGAGGCTAAAATGTTATTATCCATTAATAATAAATCTTTCTGATCTCCATATATTTTTCTTACTTCTTCGATACGTTCTTTTAAGGGAATGTAAGGGATATAATTGGGCTCAAGAATAGGTACTGCACAAAATGAACATTTCCGGATGCAACCTCGGGTAGTATACCCATAGAAAGCATTTGTCATTGGATATTTGTACTCTATTTCGTCTAATATGGAATAATCTAAGGGAAGATTGTCGATGATATCTAGATTTCCCTCGTCTAACTGTCCGGGTGTATTCAATATTCCTTTGTAAGGTTCAATTCCGGTAGCGTTTCTTAGTTCCTCTGTCTGGATAGAGGCTAATACACCTCCTACCATTAATAATCCGTCGGGCTTAACTAAAGTCTTTGCAAAATTAATGGTTTCAATGGTGATATTCCAGTAAAAGGTAAATAAGGTTGTGACAAAAACCCGGTCCCAATCAGGATTTCTTTCATATTCTCTTCTCCAATAATAATCCTTGTAGTTTATCAGCCATTGGGTTAAAACAATCTCTAATTCAGATTTATCTAACTGTAAAGCCACTAGATATTCCCTTTTTCTTGTTCGTATAAAATCTACAATGATATCTTTCCGGATATACCAATCAATTGTATCGTCTATTTCCGTTAATTTCTTAATGCATTTATCTGCAATTTGCTCTATTATGAATTGTTTTAAATTCCCTTTGTAAAATACGACATTGTCTCCCATTCGTTTATGGTAAGTCGCTATTTTCATTAAGCCTATGGGTGGATATTTATTTGCATAATTTGGCTCTAAAAGCAATATGTTTCTTGCCATTATTTTTTATTAAGCTCCTTTACGACCAACTTTTTAAGTTCTTCAATTAATTTTTTGTCATCTTCTCTGGGACATTTTTTTACCATTATTGAAAATACTTGTCTTAGTAAGTCTTTATCGTGTTTTGAATAATTTGTCAGATTATCTACAATATCTTTTTCTTCTGTTTCTGTATTTTGATTATCCTTTTTGTCTAACGAGGATAACGTGGTTGTATTTGTTACTGCAGCATATGAAGAACTGTTTTTATAGTTCTTTACTAATTTCCTTTTATAGATATTTATTATTGTTTGCCCAACATTATTCTGTGCATTTTTAGATTTTTCTATCTTTTCTAATTTCAATTCAGCTTCCTTAACTTTATCAACAGTAACTTGTCCTGTATTTTCGTACTTTCTGGCATCTGCTACTTTCTCAACGGCTTTTTTAACATCGTTAGCAAGATGATATAGTTTTTTCAGCTCATCAAAATGTTTTTTTAAATGAACTTTAAGCCTTTCTGCTTCTGGGGTAGGAGCTAAACCACTTCGAGAGCCCTCTGGATTTAAATTTTCATGGACTGCATGCAATTCTCCAACAAAATAATTATTACCTCGAGACTCACTAAAATACTGATTTAATATATCTGGGCCTCCTACAAGAATATTGTGTTTTCGTAATCTTATTCCTCTGTTTTTTACAGAAGGAGGAATAGCTCTGGTAAATTCTGTAATTCCATACCATCCCCATGCTAATAACCCATAATCGTCATCTGTAATGCTGAAACATTTTAATGAATGGATTTCGTCTTCTGTACCTTCTACTTTAAGGTTATATGTTTTACGAATGTCAACATTTTTATTTACCGATATCTTATATGATTTAATTTGATTATTAAATTCTTCAAATTCTTCTTTAAAAGATGGTTTTACCAATTTTGATTTAAATGGCATTGTGTAATCTATGGGAGCCACTTGTTTCAAATAATCACAAATTTGAGTTTCATTTAATAGTTCCGGATACTCTCTCCGTACTCCTTTTAAGGTGGCACAAAAGTAATGTTTATCTTCTGTTTCGTCAAATGTTTTTATTGCTGTTATTGCATCTATTACCTCTGTTGCGCAACTATGATCTTTTTTATCGTCAATAATTCTCTGGGCTTTTTCTACATCAAAGGTAATTTCAGTTGCAATAGCTTCTCCTTTATAAGAAGTTTTAAAGGTTAATTCCCTACAATAACCGGCTCCTACTAATCTTCCAATTCCATAAAAACCAATTGTATCTACTCCATCTTTATCTGAGTCAGCTATATCTTTTAATTTATGTGCAACTTCGTCAGTTTTTATTCCGGTTCCGTTATCAGTTATTTTGACAACTGCATTTTTTGAGTCTATTTTTATATAGATATGTCCTTCTTTATTAGATATTATTCCTTCCCTAACCGCATCGTTGATGGAGTCACATGCGTTTTGAATGTATTCCCGGTAAATCGTTTTACAATCAGGATACATTGAAAACATTAATATTTTTAATATATTTTTTCCAATTCTTGTTTTATGTTCGTTTTCCATAGGTAAATTTTATCCGTTGGGGAATTGCTTGTATAAAGGTTTAGGGAATTTTATATTGACAATTGACCGAAGAGCCGGATTTGAAATAATATATTCACCGGGTGTTAGTCGAGTCATCATATTCTGATATACTTTAGGAATATAGCGATAATCTGGTTTAGATACTTCAATGGCATTTGTTCTTCCATAAGCCTGTGTGGCACAATTTCCTTTAACACGATCATGGATAGCGCTCCGGAATTGTTCTACTGAAAATAGAATAATACCTAAGGAACGTCCTCTTTCTGCAATATCTAATAGTTGCCGTAGAATAGGAGAGTTTTTTGGAATATCTGTGGATGCATATTTATTTAGTTCATCGACAAACATAATTACCTTGTCTGGTATATTGTCTCTCTCGTTTCCTAATTTCATCTCATAGATTGCACGGGCTACATCTCCAAAAACAAAACTTTGGGTGCTTTCATCCAGGCGAGCGATATCAATTACCATTACCTGGTTTGCTGTTAACTTTTCTGAAATTTCTTTTGTTAAATTGACTTCTTTCTTATCTATATGTATGGTTTGATGAAATATTGGATTTTTAATAGCCTTACTAATACAACGTTTGAATTTACGCCAGCTACTTACTTGTATCTCATTTTTATCTCCTCCACCAGAGGCTGTTTTTGTACAATTATCAATTTGTTCTACTAGCGTTTTCCATTTATTAATTCCTTTAAAATTGCCTCTTTCATCCATAATAAAATTAGCACAACTTTCTAATGTTCCGCTACTATCATCTTCATTGGCCAATAAAAGATCTAGCTTTTCCTTTGTCTTTTCAAATGTATATTTATAAGAAAAGGCTTTTCCTAAATCTTTTTGATGTTTTACATCAGCTGGAGTAGCATATGATTGTACTTCTTCTTGTTTTGTATCTTGTGAATATGGATAATAGTAATGTACATTTTTAAAGGGTTCAACAGATAATCCTAATGATTTATAGATTTCTTTTTCCTTTTTAGACAGTTCTTTATTCGGCTCATCTATTGCCATTAAATCGCGACCTTTTACATTAAAGAATACAAAGGCTACACTTTTTTCATTTTCATCTTTAAATTTGTGTTGAAGTGCATTTAATAAGAACATTGAATAGGACGTTTTGGCTGCTAAACCAGAAATTCCGGATATATTTATATGTGCTCCGTCCGGACCAATAAGAAAGTGTGAGTTTAATTCTACTTTAACTTGTTTAGTCTTTTCTCCTTTATACATTTCCAGATATCCACATACTAGCGGATTTTTGACATTATCCAGTCCTAATGCTGTTTTTATATCTTTTTCATTACAAAGCAAAACCTGTTTTCCGTTTAAAACCGGAGTGTAGATATTATCGGTATTACATATAACTCTTGCTTTTACGTAATTCATACCCAACCTATTCATGTTCCCAATGTCTTTATCCATTTCCCCAAAATCACTGGATATATAGCTTGTGAAATGACTTGTAGCATCAGTTACATGGTTGATTTCTTCCACTACACCGTATGTTATAGATGCTTCCTTTTCGTTTGGGCTTACATGTTCTACTTTAACAATATCAAAAGGGCTTAATATTCTTCCTTTATCAGTCCAAAAATAAAATTCATCAATTGTAGATGGATTTTTTTCTGTTGCGGATATTTTCCCTATTACATCCATATCCATATTAAAAGAGGTTTAAAATTATATTATTATCCATGTAGTGAGACTTACAGAAAGACTCAGTTAGGAAAACCGGATATAAATGATTGGCCCATCTTGTGTCTGCTCCATAGCAAACCGGATATGCTTCATTTATTAGGTTGGCACTTATTGTGTTTATCAGATCAGTATCTAGTAGTTGATTTCCCAACATAACCATTTCTACTTTTACAATATCTGAAAAATGTGTTTCCCGGAATTCTTTTCTGCGAAGCCTTAAATACCAGACGGCAAAGTTAATATCGTCAGTGGTGGAATATTTGTATGCTTTTGTTCTTTCAAAAGGCCTTAAGTCAGCAATTGTACGTGATAATTTGTCCCCTTCGTAATCTAGTAATAATTCTGGGTCAAATGACTTGGAAACACCAACTACATGTTGATAATTAGATCGTAATGCTAGCCATTGTAGTTCTGTAAGATTAGAGAAGCGTGGGTTATATTCTAATGAGCCATCTTTAATAAGAAAAGCTTCATCATGTAATTTATTTTTGGAACAAAGTTTTGCAACCATGCGTTGTTCTTCATCTGTCATTTCAGCCTGTATTTTTGCTATTGCACGGTTTCTGCAATTGTCTTTGTCTTTTAACTCAAATCCATCTGTTTTGTATAATAAAAGTTTATCTAGTTTAATATTTCTTTCCTTAATAAACTCGACAGTTGATATTTCCTTATTTAGCTGCTCGCGGTAATCCCGTAAAAAGTTTTCTCCTTCATCATTGTCATCAAAATCTTCTGGCAGGGA
The DNA here is from genome assembly GCA_021201815.1 of Candidatus Azobacteroides sp. Taxonomy (GTDB): domain Bacteria; phylum Bacteroidota; class Bacteroidia; order Bacteroidales; family WRGA01; genus WRGA01. Next base: position 16,887 of record JAJQEC010000074.1, read on the forward strand.
TAATACTATCTTATATTCGAGATCGGTTTTCTTAAATTCATTTCTGCTTCTTCTTTCACAGCAACCTACAACAAATTGACCTGCAACAATTGGAAAGATCTTTGCTCCGATGCCAATGTCATCTACCTGATAGATACGACGAGAGCCATCTAAAAAATATTTGAATATAGGATATTCTTTGGTTGATACCAGTAAATCGGCAACTGAAACTGTTTTTTTTCTGCTGTGGTCTGTTTCAGCGAATACACTCTTTTTAAAAGTAGAGATGGGTTTGTCGTCGTAATTTAGGTTATCATTGTTTATTGTGTCCAAAGAAAATTTTCTTGTTTTGTAACAATAAAATTTCCCATCAGATTTTTCGTGTATAAAGTTAAGGATACGTCCCATAATTTTTAGATACCAGTGTTGTTCAGGGTATTTAAATTCTTATCTTAATCAGCATTTGCAAAAATATATAAATTTTTCAATTATCATCAGGAAAGATAAGAAAATGATTGACTTACACTAATATATTTAGTAATTATTTTTTAGTATATATGATTGGGGAATTAATAAACAGATATTTTATTTAAAGAAGGATTATTGTTTGTCATATTGTTGAAAATAAATATTTTAATCAAACGTAAATAATAAGATGAATATATTTTTGAAAATAATCTGATTATGTGTGGAGGAATGATTGTTTCAGATACTGAAATGTATATGAAGTGTCTCGTATTAATTTATATATTTGCATGTCTATCAAATAATGTTAATTAAGCCGTATTGGCGCAATCACCTTATGGATAATACTAAACAACCGAATAATCGAGATTACGATTTGTCGTTAATTAATAAAAACCATGTTTTATCAGCCCTAAATGAGATCGACCAAAAGGGGATTCCACCCAATGCTCATTCCTCTACCTACGATCTTATTTATAATGGAGAACCTTATCCTCCTAAGCTTGTATTATCGTGGGCGTATAAACATGCTACCGGGAAGGAGTTAGAGAGAAATCTTTTTGAGGGTGGGTTAAATACTCCTTGTTTTAATACACTAGAAAAGCTTGGATTTACCATTGTTCTTAAAAACTCTAATATAGAATTACTTTATCAAAAAGAAGTAGATTATACGGCCTTGACAGAGTGTTTTACTGTAGTATATGATGTATTGCCAAGATTTATTGAAATACTTGGCGATATAGAGCCTGGAAAACGAAGAAAAATTAAAGTAACAATTGAGGAAAAAGATTATGAAGTAGATTTTAGACAAATCAATACTACTCAAGGCGCAAATGTTTATCAAATTGTATATCCTGTAAAAGGAGACGTATCTTCACATCTTATTTCTCTTTTTCCCGAAGCATATAAGATTTTAGAAGAAGAACGTTCTAAAGCAAATGGAAAAAAGTCTTATGCAAAACTTCCAGCAGACAAGAAAGAGTATCTCTTAATCTATTACGACAAAAAGAATAAAAAATTAGTTTGGCAAAAAAAAGAGAACATGGAAAGCTTTTATCCCCATTTACAGCAGTTTATAAAGCAAGCAGACAAAGGAGGGGATCAAACAACAAAACAATATGCAAATGAATATAAAGGGTTGGAGGTTGTTACAAGTTTTGGGAAAGGGAATGCTGCAACTATTCCATGGATTTCATTTCTTTATGAAGGCCAAACTACACAGAATGGGATATATCCTTGTTTCTTATATTACAAACAACAAAAGCTATTAATATTAGCTTATACTATGAGTGAAACTTTTCAAGCAGCTTATACTTGGGAATTGCCAGAAGAAACGGAAACAATTACTAATTATTTCAAAACAAATAACCTAGGTAAACCGAAGCGTTATGGTGCCTCTTATATCTTTAAAGTATACCACACCTCTTCCCCCTTAAACCCCCAACAAATAGACAACGACTTACAAGAAATCATCGACATTTATAAAAATCTAATGGCAAAAAATACAGCAAGCGATAATAACGATGCAGACATTACCACCCCACAACCCTTCACCCTATCCCGCACTTCCGATATCCGCCGTACCGGACTCCTTTTTAATCCCGACCTTGTTAATCGGTATGCCATCTCTCTACTCACCAAACCCTTTGTGATCCTGAGCGGATTATCCGGATCCGGCAAAACAAAGCTTGCCCTGTCCTTTGCCAAGTGGCTGACCGGAAAGAGCGAACAGGTAAAAATCATCTCCGTGGGGGCAGACTGGAACAACCGCGAATACCTACTCGGATATCCCAATGCCCTACACGAGAAGCAATACGTAAAACCCGATAACGGGGTGCTGGACTTTATCATCCGGGCATCCAACGATCCGGACATGCCTTATTTCCTTATTCTCGACGAGATGAACCTTAGCTATGTCGAGCGGTATTTTGCCGATTTCCTCAGTACCATGGAGTCACGGCAACCCATCACCCTGCATCCCGGACCCGGCGTATGGGACGATAAAATTCCGCCGACCCTGACCTTACCTGAAAACCTTTACATCACCGGAACCATCAATGTCGACGAAACCACCTATATGTTTAGTCCCAAGGTATTAGACCGCGCCAACGTCATTGAATTCAGGATTAATGCCGAGGAAATGACCACCTTCCTTGCCGAATGCAAGCCGTTGGATGCCGATGCTGCCGACCACCTGGGGGCATCCATGCAGAAAGACTTTGTAGAGCGAAGCAAAAGCAATAATTTAGAAAGCGATCCCGACACCAATAATATTTTGCTGGATTTCTTCACAGCACTCAAAAAAGCAGGCGCAGAATTCGGGTATCGCACTGCATCAGAAATATACCGGTATATCACCATTGCCAAGGAGCTTGAAGCATCCGATGGATCAGATGAGGAAGAAGTAAAACGAAAAAACCACCGGATCGATGTCGTTATCATGCAAAAACTCCTGCCTAAGCTCCATGGATCCCGGAAAAAGATCCAGCCGATCCTCCAAACCCTTTGGAACCTATGCCAGAAGAAAGGAGATAAGACGACAATCGAAAAAGAAGATATCCGGTTTGACGAACAGTTTATCTATCCGCTCTCTGCCGCCAAAATATGGCAGATGAATAAAAACGCCAAAGACAACGGGTTCACCAGCTATGCCGAAGCTTGATGAGTAAATCGATACACATATCTATTTCACTCGAAAACGGAGAGACCGTTTCGCTGGAGATCTATACGGAAAAAGAAGAAACTGTCCTGCGTGTCATCCATCCGGAAGATGCCTCTAAAAACGGGGAAGCGCCTTATCAGCTTGAAGAAGGGAAAATCTATGAATACCGGTTAACCGAAGGCTACCGGCTGGAAAGATCCGGAATAGTCCGTATGTCTCCTATGGAAACACATCGGGGAAGCATTCATACGAATATCTATGTCGGAACATTAGCCGTCAATGTTTATCGCGATGAAGATTTGAGGCATCCCGTAGGAAATATTTCTTTGGAAATCTGTTCCCGAAAAATGGATTATCAGAACGATTACCGGGATATGCTAACGGATATCACCCGGCATTGCACCGACCTGCTATTGCGGCAATCTTCTCCTGTATCCCAGTCTTTCAAAGGAGATATTCACCACGACTCGAGAACCCTCTACCAACGGTTTGTTTTTGTGGAGTCCTTGGTGCGTTCGGAATCATTTGCCGATGCCTTGCATCGCATTCAGACGATGCCTGTAAAACGTTGGGAAACGGTAGAGAGATCCCGAAATATCTCCAATATCCGGCGCGTCAATCGTTCGGTGATGCGTCAGATAATTACCAGTCCCAACCGCATTACCCTGCATCCGCAGCATGCGTTGTCCGATATGTTAGGTTCTTTACCGAATCATGTGAATATCGTGGATAAACAGGAAACGACCGATACGCCCGAAAATCGATTTATCAAATATGTGCTCGAAACATTCCTCCATTTCACCCTCCTTGTACATCAGCATAAGGATGCCGAGGAACGGTTGAAACAGGAAGCACTTGCTACTTCCGAATTACTGGAAAAATACCTTGCGATGCCTGTCTTCAAAGAAGTATCCCGACTGGATATTATTCCTCTCAACAGCCCTATCCTGCAACGGAAAGAAGGCTACCGGGAGGTATTGCAGGCGTACCTAATGTATGACATGGCTGCCAGCCTGGTGTGGAAAGGCGGGGAAGAAGTCTACCGGGGTGGAAAGAAAGATGTAGCTGTCCTCTACGAATACTGGTTGTTTTTCCAGTTGCTGGAACTCATTGAAGACGTGTTCGGAGTGAAGTCCCTGTCACTCGACCACCTGATACAACCCACGGACGAACAGACTCTGGAACTGAAACTGCGTCGGGGTGAGTTGAAAATGGTAGCCGGCTCTTTTGTTTCCCATCACCGGAAATACAACCTGGAGTTTTATTACAACCGTACCTTCGGGATTGCCGGGAACTATCCTGATTCCGGTAGCTGGACCCGCAAGATGCGTCCGGATTATACCTTATCTATCTGGCCCGATGGGTTATCTCAGGAACAGGCGGAAGAAAGGGAGACCATCGTGCACCTGCATTTCGATGCCAAGTACAGGATAGATGCCTATAAAATCTTTAACGATATAGATCCCGGCGCAGAAAAAGAACAACAGAAGCGGGGAGTTTACAAGCGTGCCGACCTGATGATTATGCATGCCTACAAAGATGCGATCCGCCGTACTGCCGGGTCGTATATCCTGTATCCGGGTTCGGAAGAAGCGAACTTTTCCAGTTTTCACGAGATATTGCCGGGACTGGGTGCTTTTGCTGTATCTCCTTCTACTAACTACAAAGCAGGCCTGAAACAGTTCCTGGAGGATGTGGTCTTGCACCTTGGTAACCGTACTTCGCAACGGGAGCAGCATTCGTATCATATCCGTGAAACGTTCTGCAAGGAGCCCGAACCGGCTATGGAAGGAATACTTCCGATCGATAATGACACCTTATTTCCGCACACTACGTTTGTACTTGTCGGGTATTACAAAAGCCAACAATACCTTGAATGGATTTTGAAAAATAAACTGTATACCACCCGCACGGGCAATGATAAAGGAGCCTTGCCTCTTTCCCGGAAAACGACCGAAGCCCGGTATTTGTTACTTCATACCAGGAACGAACTGGTAACAAACAGGATATATGAATTGTCTACTGATGGGCCGGAAATCATCACCAAAGAACTTCTGGAAGGAATGGCTTATCCTTCATCGTCGAAAGATATCAAACCCTATTACTTGGGATATCGGCTGGCTTCCGATACGCTTTTATCGGAGGAATTCGGCCATGTCCACTGGGATATCCGCAAATTGCCGGGATATGAAACGGGATGGAAATCGGGCTATCCTTTTGTGGTGACGTTAGAGGAACTGATGAAAGGAAAATGCAAATAAACTAAGAGGTAAGAACTAAGAGGTAAAAGATAAGAACAATTAAAGGCAATATGGGATATAAATTTTACCTTCTTTATTCTTAGTTCTTACCTCTTAGTTCTTTTTATTATCTTAGCACACAAAATAAATAACCGGCTGATACCTATGAATAACATTCAAACATACACCCGTTCTGTCTTTATCCTGCTACTGCTTTGTATCTTTCCGCTCCATGCACAGAAGAGTATCTACGACCCCATGCTCGATCCCGATTGTACCCCTATTATTCCGGAAGAAGAAAAATGGTCTTCCTCCTACATGTGGTATCCGGGTCAGTTAGCAGTCTTCTACCAGCAACAGTGCCTGATATTATCCAAAGACCGCTGCGTGAATGTCGGGTATCTCGGTAAGTTCTTTGTGCCTGTAGAGAGGACATATTTTAAGAAAGAAGTAAAGTTAAAGAAAGAAACTGCCATTCAATGGGCCGGACCTTCTGCCATAAAGCTATATGTAAACGGCGAACTCCAATCTACTCCGGGAAACCGGATTACCCTTTCCCCGGGGAAAAAGACATTGTTATTTGACGTGCTGACAGAAAGTCGGGTACCGGCCATTATCTTACAAGGCAAAGGAGTAGAAGAAATCGAAGGCTGGCAGGTAAGCCTGAACGGGACCTACTGGATTATTCCCGAGACATCGCCCATGTATAATAAACCTAAAAAGTTGCCGGATTCCCTACAGGAAAGGCTGGTAGAAATAAAACCCCGTGAGATTACACCCATCCGACAAGCGGAGGTCGCCGGATATCAGGATATATACATGGATACGAACGGGATGGTACTGGTCGATTTTCATCACCTGGAAACCGGCTACCTGTTTTTCCGTGCGGAAGGTGCCGGTGTGATAGAAGTGCGGGTAGGGGAGACCCCCGAAGAAGCCCTGAATATGAATCAGGCATTATTCGAACAGCACCCTATTCCTCCTTTTGAACTTACGGAGAACGGCGATACCTATCACGTCCCGGTACGGGCATTCCGGTATGCTGTTTTTCATACCAACGGGCATGCCGTGATTCCCTATATCCGGTTTTATGCCCATTCCTGGCCGGTGGAGTACCAGATGCAGTTCGATTGCGACGATGACTATATCAACAATCTGTTTGATATGGGAAGTGCCACGCTGCATGCCAGCATGAACCGATTTTACCTCGACGGGATTAAGCGCGATTACCTGCCCTGGTCGATGGATGCAATTGTGAGTACCTTTGCCGGGGATTACCTGTTCGGTGACCAACAGGTATCGAAGAATGGAATTTCCATTGCCCTGATGCCATATAATCCGGAGCCTTCCGACCTGGGTATTCCCGATTATCCGCTGCATGCGCTGGTAGGGTTGAAACAGAATTACCTGCGGTATGGCGACCTGGCTACCACCCTTCAGTATAAAGACCGGGTGTTGCAATTGTTGAATTTTTATATGAACATGGTAGATGAAAACGGCTTTCTTCACGGAAAGGACGGTGAATTCGGATTTACTCCCGGCTGGGCAACCAAAAACGGACCGGAAAGCAAGGGGGTACCTGCGTATGCCCAGATTATGCTATACCATAATTATATGCTTGGCGCCTGGTTTGCCGACCTGTGGAAAGAAAAGGCCTGGGCTAAGGCATGCCGTTACCGGGCAGAGCAACTGAAAACGAATATCCTTACCTCTTTCTGGGACGATGACCGCAAAGCTTTTATTAACGGCTTTTCCGAAACTGGCCAACCCGATACCCGCATCTCCCATCATGCCCAATACTGGGCTATCCTTGCAGATCTGTTTCCGGAGGAATATTATGATCATTTATTTGAAAATGTGTTCCCCAATATCCCTTTTTACTATGAGGACATCAGTTATGAAAAAGGGTATGAATTCCTTGCGTATGTAAAAGCCGGCCGCATAAAGGAAATGTGGGACTTTATCGATCACGTATTCGGGGATTGGATGAAACAAGGCCACACCCGTTTCCCGGAAAACTTTTCACCCGGAGCTTCCAAAGAGAAGCAGCTGGAGTTCTACGGCCGTCCGTATGGGTTAAGCCTGTGCCACGGAGCCAATGGCGCGCCACCGGTGGTAGGAGTATTAAACGGCCTGATCGGTTTCAGTCAGTCCGATACCAAACCCAATGAATATACCATTCGGCCGGAAATGCTGCATCTGAACCGGATCCATGCGCGGATACCCGTAAAGGAAGGATATATTACCCTGCGGCTTTATAAAGATAAAGCATGTGAGATGGAGATACCGAAAGGATGCACGGTGAAGGTAATCACAAAAGATACCGGTAAGCCGTTGGTATGGAAAAAACAAGGAGTATATACATTTAATTTATAATTTCCTATCACTATAGGAAAAAGGCGTATTTCTGTGAGAACAAAGAAAGAATACGCTTTTTTCTATGGCCGAAGGTTTTATCTTTTTAGTGATAAGTATTGCCAGACAAAATGCTTTTTCTTCTTCCCTATAAGCCGCAGAACGGCGATATGTAATTAGCCGTGTTGCCTCAGCACGCGGTGAAAATAAATATATACCGTGTCAGGAAATTCATCTCATAGATTTCGGATATTTTTGTTTATTTATACCTTTCAGTAATTCTCCGAAGTCCGGATTGCAAACAATACATGGAACCCCCATACCTGCTGATTTTAACTTACCCACTTTTGAAAACACTGCCGGTAATTATCCTGATTAATAATTATACTCCAGTTCCTTATATCCACCCTTCCGGCTCATCTCTTCCACGTTATTAACCAAGCCGTTCAGTAATTCTTTTATATTTACGTTCTCTCCGTCTTCCACTCTTTTCGAAATCATGGTCATTGGAAAAACCGTAAGCGCGAGATTTTGATACTGAAGGCATATATCTCTTCCATATTCATCACGGACTACTGCCCAATGATAATCCGGATTAACATATCGGATATAATCACCGAATGCAATTCCGAGAGACTGTAACGCATGTATCTGGTCTGCCTTGTATTTATTTTCATCTAATGCCTTTTGTATAATTAATAAAGTATCTCCATTCTCATGATACATATCTATTTCATCTTCCGAAATACCTAGAATAGTTGCTGTTCTTTTATTAATAGTCGCAAAATCAGCATATTTAGGTTCAAATATGGTTGGTTCTTTTATAGATATTTGTGTAATGGAAGGAATAAACTGTTCTATTTCTTCCCTTGTTTTTGTCCATACCGGCTTTTCTCTTATTTCCGATAAAGAGGTAATGGAAATAAGAATATAATTCCATTTGTATCCTATTTCATAAAAGAAAGTACTGATTTTATCGTTAGTCGATTTCGATTCCTGAGAATAATAAAAATAACTTTTGTCATTTTTAATCCGGACTGCATATCCTTTTTCTTTTCCTTTCCGGATAATTTTATTAAAAATATCATCCGGATCCGATGCGTCTTTTGGTTGAATAGATATAACAGTGATCCTTATTTCGATACCATTGTCCTCTGCTTTATAAAGCATTACATTCTCATCATTTTCCCAGTCCGAATAATAATCACCGGATACCAGTATAGATTTCAGTCCATCCCCTATTTCGAATAATTTCATAAATATTATTTTCTAGCGTGCCTGGAAGTTTAACCGGCACAACCTGATTTACTTATTCTTACCATAATCTTCAAAGCGTATATTACCACCGTTTCTCCACCTCCGCCAACCTTCCATCCTCTCCGGAATACTCTTCCAGCGACCCTTCTTTTGTCTGAATCACCATATATACCATTTCGCTATCTGAAATATTTGCCAGGCTTCTTTTTCCTGGGGTAGATACCCTTATTACACTGCCTTCCTCGATATCGAAACAGTTGTTATCTACCTGAAACTTTCCTTTTCCTTTCAGGATAATATAGGCTTCTTCATTTTTAATGTGTGTATGAAAATAAGGCAATTCCTCATGAGCAGCCAGCGACTGGAAGGAAATCTCCATGCCGGTAAATCCTATTTTATCTTTCAGGAAGATTTTATGAAGTTCGGCTCCTGTCTTAGGATGGATCAGGGTATAGTTTGCAATGTCATGTATATTTCCGACCTGTATAGCGGAATAATTATTTCCTTGGATTACTTGTTGTTTTTTCATGGTGTTTTTATTATTTGTGAATAAATTTTTTCATTGTCTATGTGGGAGGAACCGTGGGCTGAGGCCTCACGGCTAGTGATGTGGTGCCACTACGTGGCTCTAAAACGGGTATATAAATGATATATTTAGTTTAAATATGGTACATATGAATTTTCTTTTGTGATAAATAATCCCCTGGAGTAGTATTTTCCCGGTGCTTCGGGTGTAAAGCCAGTATAAAGGGCGACATTCAGGAAAGACGGTTCCCGGTCGGTGTATTGGTTTAGAAGGACAAAGATAACTTCTTGCTTCATGGGAGAACCTATTATTTAATCAATACAAAAATACAAAAGAAAAAGGATAATATGTGTCCTTTTTGACTGTTTCTGTCATCGAAGAATAAAACTTTCCGATTAGGTTATACAAACTCCTTTTTTAATGTAATGTTGTAATACAGTGTCTGTACCATTCCCCTTAAAAACAGATACAGGATAAACGAAAACCACAATCCGTTATTTCCGTATACCGGCTGAAGGATATAATAACTCACAAAAAACAAGGCAACCGCTATAAACATGGAGTTCCGCATATATTTCGAAGCCGTCATTCCGATAAATATGCCATCCCACAGAAAAGCAGCAAATCCGGCCACCGGAAATAATACCGTCCATACTTTATACCGGGCAGCAGCCTGTACAATCTCTGTTTTATCAGTCAGAATAAAAAGAATCTGTTCGGCAAAGAGTGCATACACAAGGCTGAACAGTCCGGTCAGCAGCAGTCCCCACCGGAAGATTAACCGGATAAAACGGGAAAGCATCTGGGTATCTTTTGCGCCTATAAACTTTCCGGTCAATGCCTCCGCAGCATATGCAAATCCGTCCATCATATAGGAGAAAAGGATAAAGAGTTGCATCAACAGCGTGTTGACAGCCAGCAGGGTATCTCCCTGTTTGGAGGAGGCAGATGTGAAAAAGGTGGTCACAGCAATTAAGGCAAGACTGCGGAGAAAAATATCCCGGTTTACCTTAAAAAACGGTTTAAAGCCTGTAAGGTTACGGACAACCTTCATCGAAAAATAAGTTTTTAAATACGGGTATTTGTGTATAATAATGCTGCCTGAAAGAATAAACGCGATATACTGCGAAACCAAAGATCCCAGGGCTATTCCTTTGATTTGCATGTGAAAACCATATACCAATGCAATGCTTATGCCAATATTCAATACATTCGTAAGAATAGAAATATACATAGGAGTTTTAGCATCCTGATTACCTATAAACCAGCCGGATATGGCATACATTCCCAATACGGCAGGAGCTGCCCAGATGTATAGGTAAAAATATTCTTTGATATAAAGAAGGGTGTCAGGAGTTACTTCCACTATGCGGAAAGCAGCATGCAGAATAAAATACTGGCAAAGAATCAGCATAAAAGCGCTTGCAAAAGCCACTGTCAGGGAACGGATTAAGATGTAGGTGCTTTCTTTTTTATCTTCTGCTCCGTATGCCTGTGCCGTAAAGCCACTGGTTCCCATCCGCAGGAAAGCAAAATTCCAGTAAATAAAATTAAAAATCATAGAACAGATCGCAATAGCACCAATATATAACGGAGAATCCAGATACCCGACCAGTGCCGTATCTACCAGTCCCAGCAGAGGAACGGTAATGTTGGTAATAATATTCGGGATAGCCAGCCGTAGAATCTGTTTGTTTATCATATTTCAAAATTAATATAAATTTACTACGATCGGAAAGAATTTTACAGGACCGGTATGTTTCGTGTAAATATAAAAACAGCATAGGATATGATTGGTTCTTGTTTCTCTTATGTATTCTTTTTTACAGGATGTTGTACCGGAATGTTTTCGACTGTTTTAAAGAACAGATACGTGGATTACTCTTTCGGAGAAATAAAAAATGAAAACTAACCTGAATTCTATCTCTTGTTTTACTTAAATAATGTTTATTTTTGCTATGAATTCATCAGGATAAAACATCCGGGTGCGTATTATAATTATTTTATTTAAATCAAATAAACCTCCACCTATCCATAACATGAGAAGAATATTTTTATTGGCCGCTTTTGTAGTCGTATGTATGCTCCAGGCTCAGAACCTCAGGACGTATAAGGGTGAAATGTTGGGAGAAACAGGAACCGGGAATTTCTCCTATACCTATTATGAAGATCCTGACGGAAATGAAATCCGGCAGGGAGATTTTAAATATACGGAATATTCTTCCTATGACGGGGGAACATATTCTGCCGTATTTACCGGAAAATATAAAGCGGGATACAAGGATGGAATATGGAATCATGTGATTGAAAAAAAAGATTATCCCAATGTGGCAGGAGGATATACAACCAGCACACTGAAATTTTCCACTTCTTATAAAGACGGCATGCCGCATGGTACATGGAGTTATTCTTTTACCGGGAAGGCCAGGCGAAAAGTTTATTCCCGGAACGGCTGGCAATGGAGTGCTTACGAAACCATTACTCCGGAAGTAATCCGGGTAAATTTTAAAGAAGGAAGGTTGACAGGCCCCCTTAGTATGAAAGCACCTTTTTATAATATCAGCGGACAACTGGACGAAAATGGCTTCTGGACAGATACCTGGTTGTTAGACGGCCAGGCGGATGAATGCGTGTTTTCCAACGGGGTATTGAAAAAAAGGGTCGTAAGGGAAAAAAGCGGACAGATTGCTTTTAATACCAAGTATGATGAGGAATTGCTTGCGCTTCAGGAGCAGTTTATTACCCTTCCGGCTGAAAAGCAACAAGAGTTTCTTTTCAGCAACCGCCTGAAAGTAGACACCGTCCAGGGCATTAAATTCTATAACCTGAATGACGGCTATTTTGATAACCGGATATTCAAACAGCGCGAAACCGGAGGAGATAAGACTTCTGTTTCCAATGAACATGGCAATTTATATGATAAAAAAGATTATGGGCGTTTTATTGTGATCGAACGGGTAGAGGCAGTTCCATTGGATAAATTAATAAGCCAGCATGGAGGAAACATAAGCCACAGGACACCGGAGGAGATGGAAGATTTTCTGGAAATGCACAAAATAAAATTAAGCGAAGAAGATATTGACCGGTTTAAAGAAATGATAGAAGTAAGGAGACAAGAGGTAAAGGCAGAACAGGAAGAGCGGGAATTTGAAAAATATTATACAGCGTTATACGGGGAGCTAAAGGAATTAACCGGATTTCAAAAGCCGTATTGTGAGGGAAATATATCCGGCATGCAGACGATGCGGAACATAGATGATGTAATCTTTAAACTGAATAGCCGCATTTCTGATTTTAAACCGGAAATCCGCTATTTCTCCGGGCCGTATGCACTGACGGACTTTTCTTCCTCCGGATACAGGCCGGATGGCACATCTTCCCGGAGAGCAGACAATAAAGAATCGTATGAGAAATTAAACGAATACATGGATTTTGTAAAGTCCAGGCTGCATGAAAAAGATTCCATCCTTCAGTTGGTATGCTTCCCGGCAGAAATTAAAGTAAATGCCTATAAGGTAGAATACGCGTATGTAACCAATATACAGCAGATGGGTACAGGTGGGTGGACTACCTTCCATCCTAAAAAAGTAAAGAAAAGCAAACTCTATACCCCTTATATCTCTGTTCTCTCTTATTGGATAGATACTATAAACAAACAGGAAACTTTCTCAGGATTTTATAATTCCCTGTCCGATATAAATGCCCTTTGCTTATTTATGTTAGAGCATGTAAAAGCAAAAACCGGAAATATAGAAAAAGAATTGAATGCCACGGAGAAAGTAGAAGAGCAGGCGGAAATATTTAAAAAGTATATAAAAAAGTGAAATGGAATATTTTTTTCTCCTCTGTTCCTTTTAGTATTCTTACTGTGTACTTATACAGGCAGGAAATGTGTTTGTTTGAATGTGTTTGTTTTTTTGTATCACCTGCCTGATTCTGTCTTTTTTAATTTTCCTTAAAAACAGTCCGGATATATTATAATATATATCTATAATCGGTTTTGTTAACTATTTTCCGTTTCCGCTTTTTTCTGCTTCCCGGAGGTTATATCTCTTCTTTTGGAATTAGGGAAACAGCAATATTTTCTGTATCTTTATTTGACTTAATAGAAGTGTTATCCTGCATCTATACCCCTTGGTAAAAGAAGAAATTTAATTTTTTCAAAAACTTATTTTGTGAAATGGCTATGTAATAAGAAAAGCAAAAATAGGGAATAGGGCGAAATGTATCGGCTATGGAAAAGGTTTCTTTATTATTGTATGTTATCATAAGTTTGTTTTTAGTGTTATTAGGATTAAACAAAGGGATAATACAAAAGAAGATAGCTGCTAGTAGGTTATTGTTCGCAAAATATGTGGTGTTCACCCTACTGTGTTGTTCGGAGTTATACTATTTCTTGTATCAGGAAAATGGAATGTGGTTTTGCAATTACAAAGAAATCGGATGGATTAAAGCCATTATCGGATTTATCCTTGTATGCTTTTTTTTCTTTACACAGTTCTGTGCATTTATAAATATATTATTTGATGTGCATAAAGGAGAAAAACCTGCAGATTTCAGAATAGGATTCTATTCTTATTTTCTTCTTTTTATAGCATGTTTTATAAGCCTTTTCTTTTTTGAAGAATATTTACGGTATGTTATTTATCTTTTTCTGATAGGACAACTTCTTCAGCTTTTATTCATAATTTATACTAATAAGTCTTATTGGAAGTCTGCTATTGCGGGGATTTTTATTTATTTGTTAGGAACAGTTACACTTGTTGCAGCCTTAATTTATTTTATTAAGCCTGTCCTATGCATATGTCTTATCTTTCTCATTATCTATATTATTTCATTATTATCTCCGAATGACAGGATTAAGATAGATATACATATTAAAATGGAGCAATAAAGAAGAAGATTTTATATACATTTGTACTGTTTATCCGAAGATATCGCCACGAAACAGGATGTCCGTTGTTAAACCGGGCATATTCTTCCTTACCGACAGGAATACAAAGATTTACCTATTTATATACATTTAAAAGACAGCCTTATGAAATTACAAAAACTATCGGTGCTTTTATTTTCGGTTATATGGATAGCCGGATGCAATGGGAATGCGGGAAATGAGACTACAGAACAGGCAGCACCAGCCGAACCCCGAAGGGTAACGACAGAAGAGGTAAAAGACAAATCCTTTGATGAGTTGTTTACAAAAATTGCGGAAACGGAGATTCCGGACAATGTATTCCAGTTGGTAGGAAAGGATTATACGGTGATTACTTCCGGTAATCCGGAACGGTATAATTCTATGGTTGCCAGTTGGGGCGGATGGGGCATCATGTTTGAAAAACCCGTTACCTGGTGTATGCTTCGTGCAAACCGCTATACGCTCGAACTGATGCGGGAATACAAAACGTATACCATGGCCTATTTTGATGATAACTTCAAAGACCAGATCATGTTGTTCGGTACCCAATCGGGAAGAAACACCGAAAAAATGAAGGAAAGTACACTAACGGCTGTGCAAACCCCCTCCGGAAGTATGTCTTTTAAAGAAGCCAAACTGATTATCGAATGTGAATTATCGGAAGTCACTACCGTATCACCGGATGACTTTTCCGAACCATCGAGCAGGCAGTTTATAGAAGAAGGGTATGGAGATGCAAAAGAATACCATAAGCTTGTTTTCGGGAATATTACCGGCATCTGGGTAAGGAAATAATTGATTTTAATTTTTCTGGTATATTCTTATTCTTATAAGAAAAATAATAATGATGGAACAGAGTATAAAGTATTATTTACCCCCTGTTCCATCATTTTGTTTTGCTAGCTTGTGTAATTCTGAAAAACATGGCTTTTTTGTTTTTTTGTGTGTTTATTAGCCGTGTGCTGAGGCGCACGGCTAGTAATATGTTGCCGCTACGCGGCTTGCGAGAAGGATTTGATTTACATTTTATATTTTTTCTTCCAAATTTTTTGATTTTACACCATTGATTGTTGTTTTTTAATAAAAGAAAAATAACGGAATTAAATCTGTCCTGACCGTACAACAATCCATAACTTTTATTATTACAAACCCATATTCAAAAAACACCTTCCCAACAAGCCGCGTAGCGGCGCTATGTCATTAGCCATGCTGCCTTAGCACACGGTTACATTACAATATTATTTCCACCAAACAAAACAGCTGCTCCTATGTCAGGAACAGCTGTTTCACCCAATTAATTCAAATATATGAAAACTACTTACTTAAAAATGTACTTATAAGATGATTTTAATCACTTTCTTTGTCAGGTCCCCATTGGTCACATCTACTATATAAATTCCTTGTATCAGATTCAGTTCCTTGTAAAAAGCATTCTTTCCGTTCACCTCGTCCGTTGAAATAATACGCCCCTGCAGATCGGTGACAGTAACCGTAGAGATGCCGGTTGTATTTTCTACGAGCAGGCTGCCGTTCTGATACCGGATGTTCGTATCGTCCGTTCCGGCAGTAAATATACCATCCGGGTTGCATTCTTCTGCGTCCGGGTCGTAGTTCGGTCCGTCGGGGTTGCACGGGCTGCAGTATGCTGCATCATACTCCGGGTTATTCGGGTCACACGGACATTGGGAAGGATCGTAATCCGGATTGTCCGGGTCACAGATACATACTTCATCCTTGCAATATACCCGTTGCAGGTACACATTATCCACGCCCAGAATGAAATCACTTCCTTCCCCTGTATTGTCTGCATGGATGGTGAAGAATTGTGCATTCCCACCATATATGCATGGGAAAGGTATTTCCGCGCCTGAGAATTTATTCAGGGAAATATGGATAGTCGCGAAATCCTCTCCGTTCCTTGCATTTAAAGGCAAATCCTGTTCCGTAACTTCGTATTTGAAATGGGCACTTCCGTTAAAGAAAATCAGGTTAATCGGACTTACGGTCATGTTTGTTTTAAGATCTAGATTCAAGGACCACTTTTCATCTACATCTTCAAATTCGATGGAGGTATCTGCATTTACCCGGCTGTCAAAACTCCACCAGCCGCTTGTCGGTTTATTAAAATACAAATAGTCATAATCCGGGTCCTGCGTCATTTGGTTAACGGCTATATTTAATACGTTTCCGATCCGGTAATCTATGCTTTGTATTCCTTCTGCAAGGGTAGGCAGCGTGCTGCTGCTTACAATATAATATCTCTTTTCATCCGGGTCATCCGGGTCAACAGGCGGATTCGGACCGTCCGGGTCACTTTCTTCATTGGTCAGGTATACATCGTCTATTGCTACGAATAATCCGCTTCCTTCTCCTTCATTGGCATGCAGGGTAAAGAATTGTTGTCCTTCCGTATAGGTACCCGGGAAAGGAATCACGGCATCGTCTTCCAGGATGAAATCCTTTAATGGAATACTCATCTCTGTAAATTCCGCTCCGCTTCTTTCCGGGAACGTTTCTTCGGTCAGTTCGTAATAGAATTGCTTATTCCCATTAAAAAAGATTACATTGATGGGGCTGTATGGTACATTGGTCTGCAGATTGAAACGGAGAGACCAGTTTTCATCCACATCCGTAAAATCAAGCGTATTTCCGGCCATGGGTTTCGTATTGAAACTCCACCAGCTGCCTTCCGGGATGTCGAAGTAAGGATATGCATAGTCGTCATCCTGTACCATTTGCCGAACTTCCATTTCCAGCGCTGTTCCTACCCGGTAATCTACACAAAGCATATCTTCCTGCTGTGGGAGATCGCTACTGCTGATGATGTAATATCTTTTTATTTCCGGATCGGCAGGGGGCGTCGGAGGTTCCGGCGTGGAGATACCCTGATTGCTCAGGTATACTTCATCTATGGCAATCATCATATTGTCTACTCCCGACTGGTCGGCATGGATGGCAAAAAAGTAATTCGTGATGGTCGTTGGAAAAGGATTTTCTATTCCCCCGAATCCGGATAAAGGCAAGGTCAATGTCATAAATTCCGTTCCGCTTCTATCCGGTAAATCCGCTGCTGTTACTTCATATTTGAACTGTGCATTCGTGTTATGCAAATAGAAAATTACATTGATGGGGCTATGTGTACAGGTGGTCCTGATTTTCATGTTTAATACCCAGTTTTCATCTACATCCGGGAATGCCAGGGTTTCTCCCTCTTTTACCACTACATCGAAACTCCACCAGCCGCTGCCGGTCCGTTCGAAATACAGGTAATTGTAATCCGTATCCTGTACGAATTGCGTAGCAATCCCGGAATTTATGGTAATGTCCGTGGCATTTCCTACCCGGTAATCCACACATTCCAGGTTTTCCCCGGTGGGTAATTCCGTACTGTTGATGATATAATATCGTTTTTCCGTTTCAGCATGTGCATGTATTCCCAGGCAAAAAAGGAATAAAAGCACCATGCATCCTTTTAAAAGTGTAAAGAATTGTTTTTTCATAAGGCATTTAGTTAAAGATTAAACATAGCAGCAAATATAAATTCTCTATAAACGAATGTGGTTTAGTATTTGATTTGTAAGCTTTCATTTTTGACACAAAAATTCTATATCCTTTTTTTTGAATGAACAGCAGGGTTCTGTCGGAGAAAACAATCTTTCTGGGTATCTCGGGACAGACGTATTGAAATGACTGGGTTTATCTTTTGAGAAATACCGGTTTTATGTATAAAGGTATTGAGTTCAGCAGTCTTATGGTAGTCGAGATTAGCTTCGTTGCTTGAACATGTTCACTTTCCTAAGAAAGAAATTGTCTTGATAAAAAAGAAAAATGCGAATGGATACATGCATAAATAATTATACAAAAGCTTTTTATGCTCTATAATTTCCCTTATATTAACCAAAGCAACTTTCACATGACCTGCCTTTCGTTATTTATTTCCTATTAAAAAATATACCTGTTTCCTCTTAAGGACGATAGGAGCGGAAACGAATGAAAGGTCTTTCTACTTCAACTCGCTTCGGGGTTGAGTGAAAGGATAAGCTTCTTTCTTTTCCCCGGTCGCTATGCTTCCCCGGTGGGTATTGATATTTAACCCTGCGGGTTTTGCGGAAGCGGGGAATTTTGTTTCTACTATGGAGTGGTTACATTGAACACCTTATCCATATCAAAAGGGACAGCTCTTCTGCGGGCCGGACTCCCGGCTTTATTTATCAACCTATCTTCTCTTTTAAACAGTCCCGGGGAAAATCCCGCAAGGGATTAACTGGCATACCCCCCGGTGAAGCGTAGCGACCGGGGGAGAGGAAAGTCCACCGTATAACCCAACCCCGAAGCGGGTTGAATGAAAGGAAGGATACCTGGCGGCTAACGTTTCGGGTAATAGAAGAAGAAAGGATACCTATAAGGCCTTATCAGAACTCGTTATTTTGATATTTTTTAATAAAATAGTTATTATTACTCACTTAAATGGATAACATGGATATTTAACTGTAGGTTAACATTTTAGTCGTGAAACAATATGTTCTTGATTCTTTTTTTATATAACTTTATATCCTTAAATTTTAGTATCTATATTTACCACGGATGAAAAAGTCAATTGCTTATTTACTACCGGCCAGGCAGGAGGATTTGCATTTTATTGCACGGGAAATCCTCAAAAGGCTGCAGCAAGCCGGAATAATTATCCTTTTCGGTAGCTACGCCCGCAACGGATAAGACAGGAAGCTATTGCTCTTATGGTTTGACGCGTTGCAAGGGTGCTTTCCTTTCCCGGCTGGGGGTGTTGGGACCTCTCCTCTTTTTAAAAGCTCCGGGAAGAATCCCCCAAGGGATTAATATGCATATCCCTAGGTGAAGCGCAGCGACCGGGGGAAAAGATTATCTGCGGGATGCTCCAACCCCGAAGCGGGTTGAATAAAAAGAGTGCCCATTGCCGATAAATTCAACCTTATTTCTTATATATATGATCATATAAAAAACAATATCATGTCCTATACCCAAATCCTTTATCACATTGTAATCCGCACTAAAAGTAGCTTTTGCACCATTCCCCGGGAGCATTTCCTGCAATTATACAAGTACATATGGGGCATCATCAGGAATAAAAAAGGTACTCTTTACCGCATTAATGGAGTGGAAGATCATATCCACTTGGTGTGTGACCTTCCTCCTTGCATTTCCCTGGCAAATTATGTAAAAGATATTAAAGTGGCTTCCTCCCTGTGGATGAAGCACTCAGGTCTTTTTCCTTCCTTTGATGGGTGGTCAAAAGGATATTGCGCATTAACTTATTCCTATAAGGGAAAAGATATTCTTATCCGGTATGTGAAGAATCAACAGGCACATCATAAAAGGGAAACCTACCGGGAAGAAATAGCCCGCTTTTTTGCGGAGATGGGAGTAGAAGTGGATGAACGTTTTTTCTAGTTCAACCCGCTTCGGGGTTGGGTGAAAGGGTAATTGTCTTTCTTTTCCCCCGGTCGCTGCGCTTCACCGGGGGTTACACTAGTTAATCCCTTCGGGTTTATGCACGAGAAGCTAAGTCTTGATTTTTTTGGCACTTTTTTTCTTGATAAAAAAGACATATTGTAAGTATATTATCTTGAATGCTCCTTCAAAAGCTTTTGGCACCCTATAATATTTCATATATTAAGAAAAGTGTCTTTCTTTCATTCATTGAGCAAGATCAATTATTTCCATTTTATACGTTCTCCATATAGAAAAAGAAAGATCCCGGATAATTTTAATGTGTTTCCCTTTCCAGCTATCCGTTTGGATTTTGTTGGCTATGTCTCTTTTCTTGAAATACCATCTTCCTTTTCTTATCGTTTAATTATTTTAAATTGTTTATTTCCTGCTTTCAGGATATATATTCCTTCCGGCAAATGGGAAAGGTCTATCGTTTCCGGGTTTCTTTGGCTTGTGGTGCACAGGTGTATTCTGCCTGTCAGGTCATAGATCATCACCGGCTGGTCCACGGCATGCTTGATGGTAATATGGTCTCTGACAGAGGTCGGGTATACCTTGCACCCGGTTTGCGGTGAATCCGGAATATGTACCGTATGATTCGGTCGGTTGAAGGTCGGTGCCTGGATCACCCAGTGCTCACTGCCATCCGGTACCCGGGCGTAACTCATATTGGCCGCTAAGGCCGGAAAAGAAACCCGGTCGGCTAGGTATACAGTTCCTTCTGCATCTTCATACGCCAGGGAAAGGGTTTCCCCGCTTTTGCTCAGTCCGAAATTCGTATGCAATACGCCCTGATGGGGTTCACTATCTGCCCATACAATCAGCCTTCCTTTAGCCGGAATAAGCGTTTTAAGCAAATCTGTTTCCGGAATCCGGTATAACGTAGGATCAGACGGTTTATCGCTCAGGTACCATCCGGCTATGTTGATATCGGTATCTCCGGCATTATACAGTTCTATATAATCGTCCGTATCGCCGTATTCGTCTTTTATGAGGGTATTGCTGGCTACTATTTCATTGATATATACCTGTGGGGTTTCCAGCGGGTCTCCTTCTTCGTAGATGGCTGTTAGTTCCATATCTTCATTCAGAAGGGAAGTATAAGTTTCTTCGTTCGTAGTCCGTATATTTCCGGATGTTCCGTTTTTGATTTCCCAGTGGGAAAACCGGTAGCCCGGCAAAGAAAGCGGGGAAATGGAAAAAGCATGGTCCCGGAAGTAACGCAGCCGGATAGAAGCATCCCGTATGGTTTCCGCATTGAACCGGTAAGCGGCCTGAGGAATGTTGGAGGTAACGCTTAGCGTATGCACCGGAGCATGATCTGCCAGGTATTCGCTCAGGTGAGTAAGCATCACTTCTGCACGGGTTGCGGAGAAATTTTTCATGTTGGCTATATCCGTAGAAAAATCCCTTCTGCTTCCCCACTTGTTTTTATGATGGACGATCTCTTGTTCTATCCGGGATGCAATGCTGTCCATAATATGATTCACCCGTTCCGTAGCAAAAGTAGAAGACATATGGATGCAATACCGGTCTGTAAATCTGCGTTTAAATGTCTCATTCAGGATCAGCCGGCGGATGGTGTACGAAGCCCAAATAGGGGCCTTCGTAAAGACATAACTCACGGTTCGGGAGTTGTGTGCATTCAGGTTTACCAGGTTAAAGCCATAGTCCGTATCGTACATAATCCAACGCCACTTTCCCCCTTCTTTTTCTTTCCAGACCTTAAAATTGTTATGGGGCCAGTCGGTGGTGTTTTCGAAATACATTTCCGCAATCATATAGTCCATATAACTTTCCAGGTCCACCATTTCCGATATCTCTTTGTATATATCCGGATCGGTCACATCCTGGTCCCTGAGAAAAACCGTAAAGGAGAGGAAAGCAGGATGGGTCTGAATTTCTGTGGTTTCCAGCAGGTAAAAGTCTTCTTCATCCAATCCGTAGTTGGTATAGAGGTAATCTTTATTGCTTCGTTCCCGTAGGTTCTGAATACCGTAATATTCCCCGTTCATAAAGCAGATGGCCGGTTCATAAGCCAGGTAATCGATATCCATCCGGTTTATTACCAGGGAATGCATAAATCCGTCCCGCATCATGCTGTAATTAAAGTCATTCCCTGAATTGCGGAATTGAATATCCTTGTATTTCCGGTTGGGTTTGGCAGCCGGGAATATATCATACCTCAGGCGGTTATCCCCGAACTTTTTTCTGGGGGAGATTTTCAGGGATTTTTGCGGATTGGTACGGGAACCTCCACCGGAAATGGAAATATCCAGCTCCTGATTTAAGCATACCGTTCCGGTTTTATCGTATAACTCGAAATTTGCCGGACGGCGCCAGTCCCGGTTGTAATTGGCTATCAATGTATTGACGCCTCTTATCCCGTTTTTTCCTACTGTATAAATGCCGATCCAGTCGTCCCAGAGGTTTTTTTCTTCTGTCACGATCGAAACGACCGGTAGATTAAAATCCCGTTCGTTTATAAAATACGTATTCGTTACTATGTTGCCGGGTATTTTCCCGTTGGCAAAGATTTGTGCCCTGACAATACTTGTGCTGGCGATAGGGATTTCCGTTCCCGGCGTGTATTGCAGCGAATGATCCGGATGGGGTTCCGAGCCATCCAGGGTATAATAGATGGTTTCTCCGTTGGCCGGGGTTCCGAATGACAGCCTGCAGCTTCCGGAATAAAACCCGCCGGGAAGGGAAAAGACCGGATCCGTGCAGATAGCGGTTGCCTGGGTTTTTCCGTTATTAGATTCGCCGGGGCTGTAGTCCGGAAAGAATACCCAGTTCCCGTTGCCATCCGTAGCCCTGCCGTACGAGGTATTTCTTTTCTGTTGGGGATAGGTCACGCTATCTGCCAGCTTTCCATTTTTATCGAACAGGTAAAGGGTACCTCCTTCGGGAGCTAATTTAAAAGATGCTCTTCCCGTAATCTCCGGTCGTTCGAACCAGAGTACATGGAATCCTCCCGGGGGAATAAGCCTGGAAGAAGGCTGCCATTTCTCCGGATCGGAAGGGTCGTCGGTAAAAAAATAATCTTCCGGGTTAAGGGATGTTTCACTGGCGTTATATATTTCCACCCACATGCTGTAGTCCCAGGCATCGTCCATAACCGCAGATACATTATTGGTCATCAGTTCGTTAATGCGTAACTGTGAAAAGACCGGAACGGATATAAAAATCAACAAAAAGGAAATATATTTTTTCATATGGAAAATGTGTACTTATTCATTTATCCGGTTAAGGATTTTGTTGAACGAAAAGATGCTTTCGCTTTTACTTGCGTATTGTTTTATCCGGATATTCATTCCATCTTTATTACTTTATATGCTATGTTTTCTATGGTAAGGATATACATTCCTTCCGGATACCGGGTCATGTCAATCTTTTCTTTTCCGGAACCGGCTACGGAAGCATAGAGCAAGTGTCCGGAAAATGTGTAGATCCTTATCATCCGGTTTTCTGCATTCTCAACGGTTATATGGTCTGTTACTTTTGTCGGGTATACCAAAAAAGGAGAAGACGGGAGGCGTTGTATCATGCTTCCGGTTGAATTCGGCTCATTGAATGTCGGCGGTTGAATCACCCATGTGTCACTGCCGTCAGGAACCCGGGCATAGCTCATATTAGCGGGAAGTGCGGGGAATGTTACTTTATCGGCTTCTACCAGGGTTTCATCGGCATTTTTATAAGAAAGTACGAGGGTTTCCCCGTCTTTGCTCAGACTGAAATTTGTATGTAAGATCCCCTGATGCGGTTCTCCGTCTGCCCATAGGATGATTCTGCCTTTTGCCGGGATAAGGGTCCGGACAGGGTCGGTCGCAGGGATTTCATATAACACCGGGTTCTCCGGTTTATCACTGATGTACCATCCTGCCATGTTTACATCGGTTTCCCCGACATTGTATAACTCTATATAATCGTCCGTATCTCCGTATTCATCTGTTATTTCCGTATTGCTTGCCACAATTTCATTGATAACGATTTCAGGAACTTCCAGCGGGTCTCCTTCTTCATAGATGGCTGTTAATTGCACATCGGAAGTCAACACCGTACTGAAAACCGGATGTTCGTATATGGTCACGTTTTGTCCTGTTTCCTGTTGACAGGACAGGCTCAGGTCGAAAATAAGGTCTGTGCTTTTTACGCTTACCTGGTGGACTTCCACGGCAAGGAGGTTGGTGCCTTCTTTCAACAGGCTTTTATCTACCGGAAAGGTGGCTGTTACTCCATTTCCTGCCATCGTGGCCAGGGTATGGAACGATAAGGACCCGGAAGGCAGGTTATGGCGTCCTATTTCTGTTCCGTTTATATATACGGCAGCTCCGTCATCCATAAATACGCTTACGGTAAAGTTTTCATATTCTTCCGGGTTGGTGAGCCGGAATGTTTTCCGGAAGTAGGCGGTAGGGTATTTATTGTCCGGATCATCCCCATAGCCGATGGTTGTTTTTTCTCCCATTCCACCGTAACCCAGCCGAGCTTCCCCGCTTTTCCATGCCTGGTCATTATAGCTTTCCGTGTGCCAGTTGGCTGCCGGTATGCCTTCCAGGTCCCAGTACTTCCATGTGCTACCCATGGGTACGGGCAGACGCGTTTCTGTGATCCGGTCCGATTGTTCCCAGTGTTTAAAATTGTATCCGGGCAATGGATTGGCTTTCAGGGTAACGGCCCGGTTTCCGAAATAAGACAGTATCACCTGGCTGTCCCGGATTGTTTCCGTATTGAAAAGATAAGAAGCGTGCGGAATATTGGAGCGAATGTCCAGCGTATGCCGGATGCTGCTGTTTACCAGGGAACTTTTGCCCAGATCATTCAGGATTTTACCGGGCCGCAGAGCCGCGAAATTTTTCATATTGGCCAGGTCTTCCGTAAAACCACGTGCAGATCCCCATTTATTTTTATGATAAACGATTTCATTGGCTATGCGTCCGGAAATGCTGTCCATGATATGGATTACCCGTTCCGTAGCAAAAGTAGAAGCCATGTGGATGCAGAACCGGTCGATAAATTTATTTTTAAAGGTTTCATTCAGGATAAGGCGCCGGACCGGATATGTACACCATTCCACACTTCCGTCGTTGAAGACAATCGAAACCGGGTTGTGATTGTTATGCCCGTTCAGGTCGTGATAATTGTATCCATAGTCCGTATCGAGCAGAATCCAGCGCCATTTGCCGCCTGTTTTCTTTTTCCAGACTTTAAAGTTATTCTGAGGCCAGTCGTAGTTGGCATAATACATTTCCGCGATCAGGTAATCTATGTAACTGTCTGTATCGATCATTTCACAGGCCTGCCGGTAGATTTCCTCATCGGCCGGATGATTGTTTCTCAGGAAATCCGTCACTTCCTGAAAATGGATATCCTCCGTAATTTCCGTTGTTTCCAGCAGGTAAATATCTTCTTCGTCCAACCCGTAGTTGGTATACAGATAATCTTTATTGGTCCTTTCCCGTACATTGATGATTCCGGAATACACTCCGTTCAGGAAATATACGGCCGGTTCATAGGCTTGGTAATCGATATCCATCCGTCCTGCTACCAGCGATTGCATGAATGCATCCCGTATCATGGTGTTTCCGAAGTCATTTCCCGAATTCCGGAGCAGGATGTCTTTAAACTTCCGGTTGGGTTTGGTTGCTGAAAAAACATCGTACCGCAGGCGGTTATCCCCGAACTTTTTCCGGGGAGATATTTTCAGGGATTTCAGGGGAAAGGTACGGGTATAGCCTCCGGATACGGAGATGTCCAGTTCCTGATTGAGACACAGGTTCCCTTCTTTATCATACATCTCGAAATTGGCCGGCCGGCGCCAGTTCCGGTTGTAATTGGCTTGTCCGTTGTTGACTCCGGGGATACCGTTTTTCCCGACGACATAAATTCCTGTCATCTCATCATACAGGTTTTTGTCTTCGGTAACTACGGAAATGGTATAGGTCAGGTCAAATTCCCTTTCATTTATAAAATAAGTATGGGTAAGGATGTTTCCCGGAATTTTTCCGTCGGCAAAGGATTGCGCCCGGAGAATGCTTGTTTTGCTAATGGGTATTTCTTGTCCTGGTACATATTTTTCCGATGTGTCGGGGTTCGGTTCCGAACCGTTCAGGGTATAATAAATGGTTTCTCCGGCTTCCGGTGTCCGGAAGGAGATGTGCAAGGTGCCTGCATAAAATCCGCCGGGAAGGGAAAATACCGGGTCCGTGCAGATAGTGGTTGCCTGGGTTTTTCCGTTATTGGATTCGCCGGGGCTGTAGTCCGGAAAGAAAGTCTAGCCGCCGGTGCCGTCGGTCATTCTTCCGTAAGAGGTATTTCTTTTCTGTGCCGGATAGGTTACGCGGTCAATAAGTTTCCCGGTAGCATGAAAAAGATACAGGCTACCCCCTTCCGGCGCCAATTTGAAAGAAGACCGGCCTGTCATTTCAGGACGTTCGAAATACAGTATATGGAAGCCTTTCGGGGGGATCGGATAGGAAAGGGGTTGCCACTTTTCCGGATCGGAAGGGTCGTCGGTGAAAAAATATTCCTGTTGGTTTACGGTTTCTTCGCTTTCGTTGTAGAGTTCTACCCACATGCTGTAATCCCACGCATCGTCCATGACGGCAGATACGTTATTACTCATCAGTTCATTGATGCGTAATTGGGAGAAAACGGGCAGGCAGGCAAGAAAAGAAAACAGAAACGGTATTTTTTTCATGGTCCGGGGAACTTATATGTAAGGAATCTCAGATTTCAGGGTATGTATCAGGATTGCCAATGCAAATGTAACTCTTGGGGAAAGAAGAGGGATTAGTATTTTGATATGAAAACTTTCATTTTTGATTTAATTTTTGGTTCTTGAAGAACAGGGAAAATTATTTTTAAAGACAGCCAGTGTATGATGGATGCTTTTTTAAGTGACGGAACAGAGGAAATTATATAAGAATAATATTAAACTTTATTTTTAGCTAGCTTCGGGTTAGGTAGAGAATGGGAAGGGAATTATTTTTTATATAAAAATGCTTTCTTCTTTCCGGAAGAAAAGGAATGGAACCTCTTTTCAGGCTTATGGGAAAAAGGGGAATGTGAAGGAAAGGTAAAATGATGAATTTGTCCGCTAAAAACAAGGGTATAGTGAATAACCGTTAGTCTGCAGCCGATATAACATCTTTCTGAATCCGGGTACGACATGGCTGAGGAAAATATATTATTTACCTCTTAGTAATCTGGGAACTACCTCTTAAGAGTTGGTCAACTACCTTAAGGTAGTTGACCAACTATGTTAACCGAAATACCCAACTACCTTAAGGTAAATGTCCGGTTTTGACTAAAAAAACGGCTTTTTTGCCGTAGTAGTTGCCCAACTACGTTAAGGTAGTTGGGCTGTTTTGAAAAATAAAAAGAAGATCCCTGGCAGAAAACGTTATTGTTTTTGCCGGAAATACTCTTTTTATTAGTACTGTTCACGTTCGGTTTTCCTGCTTTCTTCGCGGGTTTTTACCGATACTACCTGCTCGAATTCCAGGTTCTGAAGGTTGGGTTTCAGTAATTTGCCGGGCCGGAATTGTATTCGTGCTTTGCGTATATACTGCTTTGGAAACAGCGCAAGAGCATCAAAAGTAACGGCTCCTTCGCAGGATAGCTGGTACTGGAAACTGCCGAAGTCTCCCAAGTCCACCATATCTCCATTGGAAAGATGGTTTTTGATATTGGCAATCAGCCCGTGCAGGGTACTCAGGATATCGTTCTCTTCCAGGGCGCTTCTGCCGCCTAGTTCTTTGGCGATCTTCTTCAGGTCGACCTTTTCCCTGACCTGTGCTTTTGCATAAAAACGGTAGGGTTCTTCCGGTTTTAACGGATTGCGCATGTGCGCAACGGAATACTTCACACTCATTGGATATTGTTTTAAATGATTAATACTGAGATAATACATTAAAAAAATGCTGATAGCTGCAGCATTTATGGTCATTTCCTTAGCGAACGTTCTTTTTAAACTAAGGAGAATAGATATATAGCGTCCCTTGAATACTTTCCTGAAAAACAGGTGTTCTAGGGTGAGAAGATAATTTTCGTTCATCATTTCTTTCTTTTTTTATTTGTACAAATATACATTTAAAAAGTGTAATATGCAAATTATTTCCAAATTATTTTTGAATAAATGGGTATTTTTTATTTTATAAAGGTAGGAAGGGTGTATTTTTTATGAGGTAGTGGCGTGTGGCATTCTGTCGTATGAAGCCGTGTGGAGGAGCCGTGTGCTGAGGCAGCACGGCTAGTAATATGACGCCGCTACGCGGCTTGAAGAGGGTTGGGGATTGTTTCCGGTTTTTTATGTTTTTTGTTCCGGGAGGATTCTTTGTCGGTATTTTTTAATAATTCCTTTCTCTTAATACTTCGGGTTAAGAGAAAGGAATATGAATGGGTGCTTGATTTGTAGTCGGAGGGAAGAAAGGAATGTTACCGAACCTCTTCTTTTTGGCGAAGCGTAGAAGATAATGGTTATCACCAAACCCATCCCTTTTGGCGAAGCCAAAAGGGACTCCCCTTCTTCGAGGGGAGAGGAGTGGGATGCTTATTTTGGGGTAAAGAGGAAAGAGTATTTCGGGAGTGCTCTTAACATACCAGGATAATACAAAGTTATGGCCGGAAGATTTCTCTCATTATTATACTTCATGAAGCAAGCACTTAAAATGCAAGATGTGCAGGAGAATTCAACTCTGCTGATCTTACGCTTAATTCCGTTGACTGGTTATACCGAACGTTGTTTTTTCGAATTGTTAAATCAGCAGAGGAGAATCTTCCGGCCATCACTGGTTGGAAATCCCCTTGGAACAGGTTATCAGGTCCATTACATTCTTTCCAGATATATTATTTGGTCTCCATTGGAGCTTTTGATGATATTAAGTGTTTTATCAGGATATATCTCTCCAACCACATCATTTCCTCCGCGAAGTTCGAATGCTGTGAAAGTTACGATTCCATCTTTAACGGTCATTGATTTTATTACAAATTCGTTACCATATTTGTATAGGAGTTCCGGTTTTCCGGACTCTACTTCAAGTCTCCATATTTCACTCTCAGACATACCATACAAATACTTTTCTTTACTCGGATATCTGTTTTTCTCATAATAGTCAAATTTTATATTGAGGTAAGTAAAATAAGGCAACTCCTCAAGTTGAATATTGTCCTTATCGAAAATAGTGACTTTTATGGACACATTTCCATACTCGGATAATTGTAATAAAACAGTTCTGTTTTCATAAACAAAGCAATGAAAATCCCGATCATTAAAATTAGCATTCTCAATTGTAAATACTTTCTGTTCCTGCCATGAAGATAAAGGAGATTCTGGTCGGCAATAATAAATTGTTACATCATTAATAGTGGAAGGAAATTCGGTATACCACTTATTCAGGCAATAAAATCCCTCAGAATCCATCCATGAAAAGAATATACCTGGATTAACATCCACCATCAATGATATAAATTCATACCTTGCAAATTCGCCGGACCAGAGGCGAATATATTCTTTATTAATCAAAACATTTCCTTTTCTGTCGACTAACCATTCAATATCTCCATTTATTCCAATATTATGAATTGCCGGATACATATCATCCCGGTTTATCTGAGTTATGTATACGTTTCCTCCCTGCGTGTAAATTTTATAAATTCTATACTGGAATACAAAATACACATGTCCATTATAATCGGTACGGAAGTCTGTCTCTAATGAAATAACATCTCCATATCCGGAACCATAGTTAGGATTACTTAACTTTGACGGATCTATGATAAATACCGCTCCATCGGACTTTTGAATAATTACCTGAGCATGCTTACGCATATAATCAAATGCCATATAAATATACTTTTCCGACATTTTACGAAAAGCAGTTACCTCTATTCCGTCGATAGGCTTTCCTACTGAATCACGGAAAATCACCCTCTCTGTGGCACCATCATAAGAAATTTTAAAGAGTACATTTTCAGGTTCATCGGTTGTTTCTGTATCCGCACTTCTCTTACCTATGGTAGCATTACTTCCTGTAAGATAAAGCACCTCGGCATCCACAATATCTGCAAAAGCAACAGTATTGATTCCAGTGCCTTTCGGATTCGACGGATTTTCGGTATCATCCGTACAATTTGTCATTAAAAATGACACCGCTATCATTAAAGATAGCAACAATAAGTGATTTTTCATATCGAATATTTATTCCTCCGGCCTTTAAGAGGGTATATAAAAAAGAAAGTGTGAAGGCTCTTCACTTAATCCTGTTGGATTCAATAATTCAGACTCATCGCAAGGATTAGGTAAACACACTTTCTATTTATCCAATTAGACTTTTGGTAATATAATGCAAATATAATAAATATAATTATAATATATTTTAATAAAATATTAACTTTTTATTTTCCTGGTAACTCTTTTATCCGGGATGTAAAAATCTTCCATCCACCACCGGATTATTATCCGGGATTATAAAGTTGTGATTGTGCTGTAGTCGGAGGAGAGAAAGGAAGAAATATTATCGAACTCCCTCCTTTTTGGCGAAGCGTAGAAGATGATGAAATCACTAAACCCGACTCTTCTCTTCGGAAAAGGGGAAGGGTTAACCCACGGTTGATATATTTTTTTAATAAGATAAATAAGATTGTTATCACCAAACCCCACCCCTTTTGGCGAAGCCAAAAGGTACTCCCCTCGTACGTTTGC